>CANDYN010000065.1 GCA_947424985.1 Rickettsiales bacterium
AAGTGATAGACTATTTAATGCAAAATCCCTTAATTGAGGTAAAAGATCTGCAAAAATACCTCAATGTTGCCTATAACACTGCAAATACAATCGTGCAGAAACTTGTATCTCTTGAAGTTTTAGAACAAATATCTGAAGGTGAGCGTAATAAGAAATATGTTTATAGGAAGTATATGGATATATTGGAGCAAGGTTGTGAGAATTTTTAGAGTTAAATTATGAAAAACAGATGCAAGTGGCCCGGAAATGATGTCTTTTTAATGATTAAATATCACGATGAAGAATGGGGAATGCCTGTACATGATGATGAAAAATTATTTGAATTTCTAGTATTAGAAGGTGCTCAGGCCGGTTTAAGTTGGAAAACTGTATTGTATAAACGAGAGAATTACCGTAAAGCATTTGATGGTTTTGATGCAGAAAAGATCTCAAAATACGATGAGCAAAAAGTTGAAGAATTGATGCAGAATGCAGGAATTATCCGCAATAGATTAAAAATCCTCTCCACAATCCAAAATGCAAAAATGTTTATAAAAGTACAACAAGAATTTGGTTCTTTTGATAAATACATTTGGCAGTTTGTAGATTACCAGACGATTAATAATAAAATCAAAACTATATCTGATATTCCAGCTAAAACACCAGAAGCAGAAAAGATGAGTAAAGATTTATTAAAACGTGGATTTAAATTTGTTGGGCCAACAATCTGCTATGCTTTAATGCAGGCTATTGGTATGGTAAATGATCATGAAGTTAGTTGTTTTTGGTATGGATGAATTTTCAGAACAGATGTCAGGAATGGTGAAAGTGGTTTGTGAATTGGGTGAGAAATGGATTAGAATTTAACGATATAACTATATGAAAGATGTGAAAGATTTTATTAATGACAGAATTTTTAAATCCAAAAACATAACAGTATTACTTGGCGCAGGTGCTTCTGTTGGATGTGGATTGCCAACTGGTGATGGACTTTTTAAAGATCTACTCCCAATTACAGAGTTGGAAGAATACAACGAAATACAGGATATTATTAAGATTGAATACACAAAGGCTTCGGACAGCAGTGCTATATCAATTTCCAGTAAAGATGGAGAGGGTAAGATTTATAATATAGAAACCTATCTATCAAAAATAGAGAATGCAGAAAAGTTTTATCAGAATCAAAGTGACACTGAGAAAAAAGAGCTAATTAATAAGTTTTATCAATCCTGTATTGCCAAAATGCAGAATAAAATAACTCATTATACAAAAAACAAAACCCATTATAACTTAATTTCTAGGTTACTTTCGACCAGAAATGATCCATCAAAAGGAAGGCTAAGAATTTTTACAACAAATTACGATACCATCATTGAAGACGCTTGTGCAAATGAAGGTATAATTGTTATTGATGGCTTTTCATTCGTTGGTCAAGATAGAGTTTTTAATCCAAGTTATTTCGACTATGATGTAATCGATAGCAATCTGACCAAAAGGAACAACATAACTGAAAGAATAGGTAATCTTGTATATTTGTATAAATTACACGGCTCTATTAATTGGGAAAAAATAGAAGATCAATTCTATTCAAGCAATAGAAAAGATATTGAAAAACCGATGATTATAATTCCTGGTGATGGAAAATTTGAAAACTCTTATAATTCACCATATCTTGACATGATTGGTAAATTCAGAGAAGGTTTGCGTGAATCTGAATTACTAATTATTGCTGGCTATTCTTTCTCTGACATACATATAAACAACATTATTATAGAGGCAAGTCAAAGAAATCAGAATTTATCTATTCTTATATGCCTTAAGGGTGCTGAAGATATTCTGGAATGTTATATGGAGCATGATAAAGATGAACTTGGAATTGCAAAATTTACAGATAAAGTATTTGCAAAGATAGATCCAATAAAGGCTATAAAAGATAAGTGTTTGGCTCTAACACATAAAAATATTTTTGAATATTTTGCAAACAACTTACTGACCAATAAATTAGTCAATCATTTTAACAAATTTGAAGAAAGCAGGAAGGTTAAAGGTAGTAAAAAAGAAGAGATAGATATATTTTCATAAATTTTAAATATGGCTGATTATTTTGCAAAAGAATTATTTCTAGGTGTTATCAATAAAATTAATACCTATAACTGCTTTGTTAAAATTCCAAAACCAAGTTTACTAAAATCTTTTTATTTTGAGAAAGAGCAATATTGCGGAGGAATAATTGGAAAATATGTTGTAGTTTTATCTGAAAATCTTGGATTTTTAGGTATTATACAAGAAGTTTCATTGCCAAAAAATACAGATTATTCAATAGAAGAAATTGAGATACAAAATGAGGATATTTTCAAAACAGACTGTAGAATACAATTGCTCCTATCTTTTAATTATCAAAATCTTGAAGATGATAAAGTAAGAGCTCATAGCGGAATACAAGAATTTCCTTTAGTTGGCTCAAAGATTTATATTTGTCATAGTGATTTATTGAGTAAAATCTTAAATGGCATAAATAAAGATGAAAATCCGTCAATTGAAATCGGTAAAGTCATTAGTAATGAAATACCGTTGAATGTATCATTTTCGGATTTATTTGTTAGGCACTGTGCAATAGTTGGCACTACTGGGGGAGGAAAAAGTTATACAATAGGGAAAATTATTGAGGAAATACATAAACATAATGATTTACATACAAAAAAATTAAACGTTATATTGTTTGATGCTACCGGTGAATTTGAATCCCTTGGTGCAGAGAGAGACAATAGTAACAATAATAGTAAATTTATAGGTATTAAAAGATACAAATTCGGCAAGTTATCAGAAGCAAACAAGAAAAATAAACTTGAATCTGTATATTTTTCTTATAAGAGCTTTAGTACGTCTGATTGGTTTGCATTGTTTAACCCATCTGCCAATGTGCAAGCAATAAAATTAAGAGAAGCTATAAAATCTCTTAAGCTTGTTTATGCTAAAAAGCAGAAAGATCAACAGTATCCTGATTTATACGAGAAAGCCAATAATTTGATTAACGATTTTAATAAAGCTCTAAAGGAAGAGCATGATGTTGTTTATAATGATGAAAGTTCTGATTTTGAGATAAAAAATCTTGCCAAACAAATATCAAATGAATGCATTTGGCCAACCAATAAAGCTCAAGATAAAAAAGGATGTTTTGGAGGTAACAATGAGCAAGATGAAGGTTATTGCTCTGCATTAATTAACAAAATCAATTATAAAGTTGGCAATAAAATCTATAATCAAATATTCAACTTTTATAATAATTTAAATGATTCAAAAAATATTGCTGAGGTATTTTCGATAAATGATAATGATACTATAAAAATTATATCACTCAAGGATGTTTCGTTTGATGATAATATGCGAGCTGTATTAATGAATTGTATCGGAAGATTCTTTTTAGACAAAGCAAGAAAGGAGGATTATAAAGAAAACCCGACAATATTGATTATTGATGAAGCTCATCAATTTTTAAACACTAGAATTAGTGGAGATTATGCCCCAGACGTTCATTTAAATGCTTTCGATAATATCGCCAAGGAATGCAGAAAACATGGGCTGTATCTATGCTTATCAACTCAGATGCCAAGAGATATTCCAGATGGCACACTTAGTCAGGTTGGAACTTTTATAGTGCATAGACTTATAAACGAGAATGATAAAAACAAAATTAAGGATGCTTGTCAAGAAAGTACTCGTGAAATAATGTCCTATTTGCCAATCCTAGGCAAGGGTGAATGCATGATTATCAGTAATCATGTTCCAATGCCATTACATATAAAGGTTAATGAGCCTTCTGATGAATTTAGACCAAGTTCAAAATCTCCACTTGAAGAACATTTTGAGGATAAAAAGATTTAATTTTCAAAAAGTACAAAACTTTAAGACTTCATATTTTCGCAATTTTGACGTTATATGTGACGCTAAATTAAAAATATTATCCGAAAAATCTCAGCGAAAGAAAAATATTTTTATTTTTCTTCAACCCTGCAAACCACTATCTGCTAGTAAATTTTTCTAAAAACTAAGCAGTTTGGTACTCTATTTTCACCTCAGGTTTATATTTTGCTTATAGTATAGGCATTTATATCATAACGCCATTTTTTTGTCGTTATGAAAAATGATTTTCGTCAGATTTTAGAAAAATTTTCACCAATTTCATCTAAGATCCCAAAAAATCATTATATATAGGTATATATTTTTTTATTTAAAACTATGACACAAAAAAGTCAATTAAAGATTTCTTATCTTCCTCCGGATAAGATCCGTCCCTATAAAAACAACCCTAAAATCCATAAGGATAAACAAGTTGCACAAATAAGCTCAAGCATAAGGGAATTCATGTTCACAAATCCGATCCTGCTTGATGAGAATCACGAAATTCTTGCAGGTCATGGGAGGTACATGGCAGCAAAAGAGCTAAAACTTGAGTCCGTTCCATGTATTATCTTGAATCATTTATCAACCGAACAAAAAAGAGCCTACCGGATAGCTGATAATAAACTCACGGAGCTGGGTAAATGGGATGAAGACCTTCTAGCTCTAGAATTTTCAGATCTCTCAAACCTTGATCTCGGATTTGATCTTTCGATTACCGGATTTGAGACAACTGAGATTGATCTTCTCATCGACAATTCCTCAAAAGTGGAATTAAAAGAAGATAGTGTACCTGATGTTAATTTGGATATTGAGCCAATTACAAAGTTAGGCGATATCTGGCTTTTAGGGAAGCATAGAATTATATGTGCTGACAGTACTAAGGAGGAAAGTTATCTAAAATTATTTGGTAGTTCAGACAAAAAAGCCCAAATGATTTTCACTGACCCGCCTTACAACGTTGCCATATCAGGACATGTTTGCGGAAATGGTAAAGTGAAACATAAAGAATTTGCAATGGCAAGCGGTGAGATGACAACTTCAGAGTTTACCAATTTTTTAACTTCAGTATTCCAAAATCTCAAAGCTTTCAGTATCGACAGCTCTTTACATTATATCTGTATGGATTGGCGACATATGAAAGAACTACTTGATTCCGGTTTATCTATATATGACGAACTCAAAAACCTCTGCATCTGGAATAAGGATAATGGAGGTATGGGAAGTTTGTACCGAAGCAAACATGAGCTGGTCTTCATTTTTAAAAATGGCACAGCATCTCATCTCAATAATGTAGAACTTGGCAAAAATGGAAGGTATCGAACAAATGTCTGGGATTATGCAGGAGTAAATAGTTTTGGTGGGAATCAAGAGGATTTAAAGCTTCATCCAACCGTCAAACCTGTAGCAATGATTGCAGATGCTATTTTAGATGTAACCAAAAGAAATGACATCATCTTAGACTCATTCCTTGGAAGCGGTTCAACATTAATTGCTGCCGAAAAAACCGGCAGAACATGCTACGGAATTGAACTCGACCCAATCTATATTGATACAATTATAAAAAGATGGCAAAAGTTTTCAGGCAAAGATGCAGTTCATGAAGAATCTGGTCAGATTTTTAACGCTCCCACAGTTTTAGTGAAAGATTTAAAAAATCCGAAAGCAGAATTTCCCTGAGCAGAAGTAACCTCAATTTATAATTATCTTCTAGACCCCCTTTATACATGTTTAACTTTTTTATCTCAATATGAGTACTAAGAACTACGACGTTGGTTACGGAAAACCACCTGAGGCTAACAGGTTTAAAAAAGGCCAATCGGGCAATAGCAAAGGCAGGCCATCGAAAAGCAAGAATACTTATAGTATTCTCTCAGACGAGCTAAGTCGAGTTGTCGCTCTCAAAGAAAATGGCCAAGAAGTCAAGTTAACCAAGCGTGAAGCAATGCTTCGCCATATGGTTAACAAGGCTGTGCAGGGTGATTCTAAAGCGATGTTTTTCGTTTTTAATCAACTATTGCAACTTGATCAACGTGAAGAGTTGAAGGCGGAAATGTCGGCAATGCTTCTCAAAGACGATCAGG
>CANDYN010000066.1 GCA_947424985.1 Rickettsiales bacterium
ATTAACTATTTTTTGATAACATGGCAATAGATGCTGATTTAATAAGAGATTTAAGAGAAAGAACGGGAGCTGGGCTTGCTGATTGTAAAAAAGCTTTGGAGGAGGCAGGAAATATTGATGATGCAATTAAGTATTTAAGAGAAAAAGGAATAAATTCTGCTGCGAAAAAAGCTGACAGAGAGGTTAAGGAGGGCGCTTGTGGAATTATTTTCGATGGGAACTCTGCGTCGGTCATTAAGCTTGCTTGTGAGACTGATTTTGTTGCAAGAAACGATAAATTTCACGCAACTATTAATAAATTTTTACAGGATTTACATGCCGAAAAATGCGACTCTTTGGATGTCGCGAAGGCTAAAAAATCCGATGATCTTTCTGAGCAAATCGGTTTGATTGGTGAAAACATGTCAATTGCCGGGTTTGGAAGATTGTCGGTTTCAAACGGGGTTATTGCGAGTTACGTACATACTTCTTATTCCAATAATATAGGTAAAAAACTTTGTGCGCTTGCGATTGAAAGTGACGTTTCAAACAAAGAAGCTTTGCTTGAAATGGGTAAGAAAATTTGTATGCACATAACTGCTATGAAGCCTGAGTTTATTTCAATTGATGATATTTCTGAAGATTTTAAAAAATCTGAAAAGGAAATATATATTTCTCAAATGAAAGATAGTGGTAAAAAGCCTGAAATTTTAGAGAAAATAATTGAAGGAAAGCTACAAAAAACTTTTGCTGAAAAAACTTTACTTGAGCAAGATTTTTGTATGGATCCATCTATCAAGGTTCGTGAGTTAATTGAAAAAACTGCGAAAGAATTGGGTGGAAGCATAAAGCTTGTAAAATTCATATCCTTTGAGATATAAACATGTTTTTTGAAGATGGGGTTTTGAAATTTCATGACTCATTATCTTCAAAAACTGTGGAATTTGAGCCCTTAGATCAAAATAATATAAAAATCTATGTTTGTGGGCCAACGGTTTATTCAAGGCCACATATAGGAAATGCAAGAAGTTTTATTTTTTATGACGTCGTTTTTCGCGTATTAAAAAATCTATATCCAAAAGTTACCTATGTAAGAAATATTACAGATGTTGACGATAAGGTCATCGCAGAAAGTGAGAGAACGGGAGAGAAAATCGAGGAAATTACGAAGAGGGTAACGGCGGAATTTCATCAAGATGCCGCTGATTTATTTTGTCTTCTTCCAACTTTTGAGCCGCGTGCAACAGAGCATATAGTTCAAATGTGTGACATGATAACAAAATTAATCGATCGTGGCTTTGCTTATAAAAAAGATGGACACGTTCTTTTTGACGTTTCAAAATTTGACGGATACTGCGCTTTATCAAAAAAACATCAAGATGATTTAATAGCTGGAGCGAGAATTGAAATTGCGGATTATAAGGATGCAGCTGAGGATTTCGTTCTTTGGAAGCCGGCTGATAAAAGCAAGAGTGAATGTGGATTTGACTCGATATTTGGATTTGGAAGGCCCGGGTGGCATATTGAATGTTCAGCTATGAGTCGCGAGTATTTATCGGAAAATTTTGATATACACGGAGGTGGTGCAGATTTAAAATTTCCACATCATGACAATGAAATTGCACAAAGCGTCTGTTCGGGTGATGGAGATTTTGCGAAATACTGGATACACAATGGCTTTTTAACAGTTGAAGGGGAAAAAATGAGTAAATCGTTGGGGAATTTTACGACTCCGAGAGAGCTGCTAAATCAAGGCTGGGATGGTGAGATTTTACGTTTTGCACTAGTTTCGACTCTTTATTCAAAACCGCTCGATTTTACGAAAAAGTTACTTTTCGATTCAAAAATTACGATGTTAAAATTTGCGAATATATTATTAGAATTTGGGGGAAAGCTAAATGAAGAAAGGCTAATAAAAAATGCACAAGACGCGATTTTGGACAATTTTAATTTACCAAAATATATAGCAATTATGCACTCTTTAACGCATGATATAAAATATAATAAAGATGAAAGAGCGAGATTGTCACAGGCGAATCAGCTATATTCAATGGGTCGTTTAATCGGTATTTTTAATGGAAATTTTTTGGACTTTATCAAAAAAAATAGTGACCAAAATGACAAAATAATACCGGATGTTGTTTATGAGCTAGGAAAGGAAAGGGCGATTGCAAAGCGGGAAAAGAATTTTGCAAAGGCCGATGAAATAAGGAAGAGAATCCAAGATCTTGGATTTGATATTAAGGATTTGGCGAATTTTGAGTTTGAAATAGTTTCACTTTAGTTGCTTGACTTTTATTTTAAATATAGCAAAATGGTATTGTATTACGTTCGTTTGTGCTTGACTTTTTACCAAAATTTATACAATTTTGCAAGCTTGAAAAAAATTTGAGTAAGAACACAATTTCATCTTATAGAAGTGATATTCTGGATTTTTTGCAATTTTCAAAGAGCGATAAAATAGTGGAAAATATACAAAATTATTCGATTGATCTTTCAAAACGTGGGCAAAAAGCTACATCGATTAATCGAAAAATATCCGCAATTTCTCAGTTTATGAGGTTTTTGTTTGAGAATAAATATATTGATGAAAACCCTATTAAATCTATCAAGAAGCCAAAAAATGAAAAGAAAATACCTGATTTTTTATCATCAAGTGAGGTTGAAAAACTGATCAAAGGAGCGATTGAGTTTGATATTAAAAATGGAATTCGAAACGCATGTATAATTTCACTTTTATACGCAAGTGGTGGGCGTGTAAGTGAGGTGTGTGGGTTAAAATTTTCATCTTTTGAGTTTTTGAATTTGGAAAAAACCAGGATAAAACAGGCTGTAAGGCTATTTGGAAAAGGTGGGAAGGAGAGAATTTGTCCGATTGATAAAAATACGGTTTTAGTTTTACAAGATTATTTTGAACTTTTAGCAAAGCATGAGCAGAAAGGGCAGTATATTTTTGAATCCAAACTTGGGAAACCGATTTCACGGGTTTATGTCGGTTTGATGTTAAAAAAAATTGCAAGGTTTTGCGGGTTTGACGAAGGCAAGGTGCATCCGCACACCATGCGGCATTCGATTGCGATAAAATTACTCGAAGGTGGCATGGATATTAGAGTTTTGCAAGAATTTTTGGGACATAGGGATATTTCTACTACGGCGATTTATACGCATATTAATAAATCTGAGGTTATCAAGCTTGTTGAAAATTATCATCCGATGGGGAAATTATGAAAAATATGGCTTTGCAGCAGTCTCTAAAATTAATACTCTTTATTTTTTGTGGAGCATCAAGTGCCAATGCAAAACAATATGATTTTAGTGATTTACCCAGGTCGATTTCAGCCTTTTTATCAAGGGCATTATGCAATGATTAAAGAGGGATCAAAATGTGGCAAGCATTTGTTGATTGCAATAAGTCGAGCAAATGGACTAGTGCGAGATAATAGAAATCCATTCAGTGGCGATGATAGATACGAAATGATAGATCGACTTTGGTGCATGATAAATTCAATAAAAGCTATTTTGTTATTTTACTAAGGTTAAGAAGGGTAAATGGCAAAATAGATGAAAGATTGCGATTTGGAACGAAAGAAGTCTCTGGAAAGCGTGGTAAAGCCTTTCAAAACATATCATAAGAATTTCTTCCGCCATGTTTTATTCGATTTGGGCAGCGATTAAATTTTTGAAGTTTTAAGAGTAACATTTCGATTGCAAGGGGTTCTTTTTTTGCAATACCCATTCCCACAAGATGTATCAAGAGGCAAATAGGGACAACTTTAAAATTTGATGATACGATAAAAGTTAAGACTCCAACCATGGTATTAAAAACGAAATACATGAAAGATACACCCATTATCATTGCTGGTCTTGTGAGCCCTAGGAAAAGCGGATCTAATCGTAAATTTCCTGCCATGGTTTTTCAAAAAATTACTCTTGTGATTTAATTTCAATACCTATGCCGCTTGGGATTGGAATTTTACTAATTTTAACATCAAGATCACAATGATCACTCTCGTCAAAAACATACAAAAGTCTTTTATGTGGTTCTCTTTGTTTTGATATTCTGTCATTTTTATTAATATTTTTTGATGAATCTATTATGAACTGATTATCGGTTATAGGTAGTGGAACTGGCCCTATTACGTATCCATCATTACAATTAACAAGGTTTAATACTGAGAGCATATATTTATCAAGTAGGGCTGAGTCGTAGCATTTACATTTAATAATAATTTTTTTCTTAAAGCTATTGCTCATCCTTTATTTTACAAATCACTTGGATAATAGAATATTTTTTTTAAAAGTCAAATTTAATTTTTTAAATTAATTTTTTATTGCAATTTATATTTACTCTGTCAAAATATTTAAAATGTTTTAACTTTATGGCAGAAAAAAGCGCTAAAAACGCCAATATATCGAAAGAAGATGCGTTAAAATATTACCAAATGATGGTTGAGATAAGAAGGTTTGAGGAAAAGTGTGGACAAATTTACGGAATGGGTCAAATTGCCGGTTTTTGTCATCTTACAATTGGACAGGAAGCGATTTCAGCTGGATTAAAATATTGTACAAAAGACGGTGACGCGATTATAACGAGTTATAGATGCCATGGAAATAACATTGCTGCCGGGACTGACATGAAATATATAATGGCGGAGCTTATGGGTAGAGAAACCGGGGTTTCAAAGGGAAAGGGGGGCTCTATGCATCTTTTTGATATTGACAGAGGGTTTTTCGGTGGACACGGGATCGTTGGGGCGCAAATGCCGCTTGGAACTGGAATTGCATTTGCACAAAAATATAAAAATACGGATAATATTTGTATTGCGCTTTGTGGTGATGGAGCTGTAAATCAGGGGCAGGTTTATGAGGCATTCAACATGGCAAAGCTTTGGGATTTACCAGTTTTGTATATTGTTGAAAATAACAAATATGCCATGGGAACTTCGGTTGCAAGACATACCAAGACAAAACATTTATATAAAAGGGGTTTGGGTTTTGAGATTGATGGGTTTGAGGCTGACGGAATGGATCTTTTGAATGTTATTGAAAAAGTTTCGGAATGTATTGAAAAAATACGTAAAGGACATGGGCCGATTTTACTTGAAATGGATACATATAGATACAGGGGTCACTCTATGTCTGATCCGGCTAAATATCGTGATAAAGATGAGGTTTCTAAGTTTCGCGAGGTACGCGATCCGATTACGCATTTTGAAAAGTTTTTGAAATCAAAAAAATGGATCAAGGACGAAGAAATTGAGGCAATTGAAAACAAAACCAAGGAGAGGGTTGAAGCGGCGTATGAGTTTTGTCTTGCATCGAATGTTCCGGATATTTCAGAGCTTCACACGCAGGTTTATTGTGGTTGATATATGTCAGTTTTATCGGACAGAGAAATTATCAAACTTGCAAAGCTTGGGATGATTTCTGACTTTGAAGAAAAAAATATCAGATTTCGTGAGGATGGTGAGAAAATAATATCTTATGGGGTTTCATCTTATGGTTATGATGCTCGAGTTGGCGACGAGTTTAAGATCTTTACGAATATAAATAATACGATTATAGATCCAAAAAATTTTACAAATGACAATCTTGTTGACAAAAAAGGAGAGTATTGCATCATTCCGCCGAATAGCTTTGTGCTTGCGAGTACGATTGAATATTTCAAAATTCCACGGGATATTTTGGCAATTTGCGTCGGGAAGTCGACTTATGCAAGATGTGGGATTATTGTTAATGTAACACCGATTGAGCCTGAATTTGAGGGGCATGTTACGCTTGAGTTTTCAAATACAACTACACTTCCTGTAAAGATTTACGCAAACGAAGGGGCATGTCAGTTTATTTTTCTAAGAGCGAGCGAGATTTGTGAGACATCATATAAAGATAAAGGTGGAAAATATCAAGATCAACGCGGGATAACGCTTCCAAGACTTTGATATGAAGTTTTTTCTTTTACACGAGGAGCAGAA
>CANDYN010000067.1 GCA_947424985.1 Rickettsiales bacterium
TTGTTGTTCATACTTCTAACTTTTTGCGCTTCATGTGCTAGTATGAACTCAATCTCCCTTTGTTCTTCCTGTGATAGTTTATCAGTCCATATCCCTTGTATTAAATTTTGCTTCATTGTATTCATCGCTTTATTTATTCCCAATAAACCCTCTAAATCTACACCGTTATTGACCATTTTTTTTAACATAATCGCGGTTTCTACACGCTTATGCTTATCACTATCCATGTAGAATACTGGATTAAAATCTGTATCTTGATTGTTGTATCCAGTCCATTTTGTGACGTATTCGTTAAGCTCCTCAAATATCTTTAATTGCTCCTTCATTTGCCCTTGAATATCATGTTCTTGATTGCCACTAATATCCATCAATTCAATTATCTGCCCCTTCTGCTCCTCCATAAATAAATACTAAACCCAAACCCTATCAAATAAAAAATATATGTCAAGATATAATGTCAAATTTATCCAGTAAACTTGCAAATTAAAAATTTCGCTGTATAATAAAAATAGAATTTTTGACGTTATGATATATACCCTCTTCGTCATGCCACTTGCAATGTGCGGATTGGTCTTGTATGCTTTTTTTACAGAAGGAAAATGAAAAATTTACACTATGATTATGAACTTTAATATTTTTACTTTATGATATACGCTTTTATATTTATCCCGGTAGCTTGCATGGGAATGGTCTTGTATATGTTGTTTACTGATAAAAATGATTCAAAAGTGGCATTATGAATTCTGGAAAGATATCAGTATGAACATAAGCTATATAGCTTTGGTCATATCTTTTATGGGTAAGGATGTGCTGAGGGACGTTTATATTCCAACAATGTTCTTTTGCCTCTTGGCAATAATAATTTGTATGCTCAAAATGATCTCATACAAAAAACAAGCAAATACATAATATAAATTGGTGCGATCGACACGATTCGAACGTGTGACCCACAGCTTAGAAGGCTGTTGCTCTATCCAGCTGAGCTACGACCGCATGCCTGAACGCTAAACCCCGTAAAATAAAAAGCAAGAAAATTCTTCCCTTAATTTCAATCCTATCCCTATTTTATAATTCTTCCCCATGTAAAACCCCGATCAAACCTTGCCTTTAAAAAAAAATCATTTTTTCCTTGACTTATATTTTTTTACTCTAATTTTCCCTTATTTAATTGTGTAAAAAATGTATGTCCTAACCCCATTTTTTAATGATATTATTAATGTAATCTCTAAACCCGAATCGATTATTGTTTTCGGTGATGTCTTTATGAATCTCGGACTGATGCTCGAAGGCTTCTTTATACTTCGCTCTAAAGGCCTACAAAAAATCGAAGTTATAATCTATTGCTGCTTCGTTATAACAAGTATATCATATACCCTCGTAGGACATAAAACCCATCATACCTCCCAATTCTTCCTGAATCTCGGTGCCTTCTGTGTTCAGCTAAGCGTACTCTCTGTCCTCTTCTATCGTGCCTTTGTTCAAAAAAAACAACTCTTCTTCTCAAATTTCTATCAAAATAAAAAACGTATCATAATGCACCGCGTTATGAGAAAAAAATCTTGAATAATTTTCCTCTTGCAATTTATTTTATTTCCACTAAACTCGCTTTTTAGTTGATTTATGGAGAGCAATAATAACGGAAATGATATTAAGTACAGAACAATTAGATTAAAAACACCACAACAGATTCTTTGGGATCAATTTAATGGATCAGAGCCAAGAACATTATTTCCACAAAGATTACAAGAAAATTTTGCTGCATACATTCAGCAACAAAACGAAGCTCGGCAACAAAACCAAGCGCCACAATCGAACGTGCAATTTCAAATATCTCAATTCAAATCATCGCAAGAGCAATTGTCGCCTCAAGACAGCCAAAGTGATGACATGTCGCTGCAAACAAAGTATAAGAAGATTGATTCAAAGGCACTTCAAAAAATTTTACAATATCGAAAAGGGCTTTATACAGACCTCAACAACGAAAGATGGACGCAAATAAACAAAGATAATAAAAGATTATCTCGATACTCCGTAGAAGAAGCTACATCTTTTCAAGATATTGTTAATAAAAAACGCAAAAATAGTAAAGATGATAAACCACAATTGTGATAAATATTTCCTCTTGCAATTTATTTTATTTCCACTAAACTCGCTTTTTAGTTGATTTATGGAGAAAGATAATAAACCAAATAGCTCGTTTAACCCGTTTAATGATAGTTCATACGCAGAGTCTCTTGATTCTCCGAAAAATAAACAAAACAATAAATATCAATTTAATCAAAAATTGTAAGAAATACGACAAAAACATAATGATAAATTGGCGCAAAAGTACATGCCTCAAAATCCAAATAATAACAATGATTCAATTAGTAGTAGCAGCTTTCAATCAAATAAAGTACCAGAAGAATATTTGCCGCAATATAAAAGTTGGTTGAAAATAAAAGAGATAAATAAGATAAATGAAGATCAACAAGAAATTAATAAATTGCAAATTGCTCTTCAACAACAATTTCAGCAAATGCAAGATAATCAAAAACAACAAACCAAAGTTGCTCAAGATGGTCAATATAAAAACCAATATAATAGCAACAAAAGAAACGTTAATAAAGCAAATGATGATAATTTTAAAAATGCCGTGATCAAAAAACAAAAGAAAAATGAAAGTAATAAACTTGCTTTGTAATTTATCTCATGGAACAAAAAATTGATATAGAAAATATCCCAAACAAAACCTGGAAATTGCGTATGATGCGACATATTTCTACATTTGTGAAAAGTGATAATAGATATCAAAAATCTGATTATAAAGAATTGATGCCCTTTTCAAACAATAGTTTTTTTCAAGAATATTCCAGTCTTATTATGACATCGAATGTACTGTTTATTGTTTTTTGTGCAATAGCAATGGTACACTTTAAAAAAATCGAAAATCTTGAATAATTTTCCTAATTTTCCACTCCCAAAACAAAATCAACCCACCAACCCCCTTGACTTTTAAAATATTTTACCTAACCTATATCAACGTATATTGTTTTATGTGGATGAATGTTTTTACAATCGGATTTTCTATTGGCTTTTTTGTGCTTGCAGTGTATGCTTTGAGTGCAACGCAAACAAAAAAACCGTCTAATTTGAAACAAATATGAAAACCTCAAATTATCAGTTTTTGCGTGACTTGGCTGAGATCTGTAGCTATCTCCTGGTCGGTGTTGCGTTTCTCGGTAAAGACTTCTTTAAAGAATATGCGTATGTTATAATAATATCTAATATGCTCTTTATTATTCTGTGCGCAATGGCAATGGTTCACTTTAAAAAAATCGAAAATCTTGAATAATCTTCCGCATTTCCCCCACCAATTCCCTTGACTTTTAAATATATATTGCTACCGTTGGTTAATGTTTGTTGGTATGTATGGACAATATATTTGCATCAATAATAATAATGGCTGTTCCAATTGTTGGTCTTGTAATTGCAGTATTTGGTATCTATACCAATATCAAAAACGGTGATTATAAAAAACATTCTCACGCAAAACATGTCTAGATATAATACAAAATTTATTATATAAAAAATTTATTATTTTCTGCTTCCGAAATAAAAATCCATATACTTTAACATATCTGATTTGACTCCTGAAATGCATGATTTGCTCTCCGAAACCGATGCCAGAAAAGTCCTGGAACTCCACTCAATCCTTCTTGATGATGTTATTGATTTTGCAAAAAATTATAAAAATTACTCCAAAAAAGAATTCTCTGCTCATGCCGCTCGCCTCGGTAAAGTTACTGCTATCGCTAATCGTCAAACTAATGCAATCGTTAAAGTCTCAAAAATTGAATATAAAAAAGAAGAACAAAAACAAGAAAGTGAACCCCAAACCGCTGATCTGCAACTCATGGCGAGAGTCCTTGTTAATCGAGGAATGGTTCTTCTTCCGCCTAATAATCCAAATCATGAACAAGACCTTGTATATAAAATGGTTGAACCGATTAATCAATATGAAAACCTTAATCTCCGTGATCTATGTCAAAAATTGCATGAAAAAGAATATGGAATTAAACAATATCTTAAACTCGTTGATCGCGGTGAAGACCCTTCAAAACTTAATGTTAATATGTACTTTGAAAGCGAAGAACAAAGGAAAAATTTCCCAAATACCCTCCGTGAAGAACTTAAAGTATATAATGAAATCAGAAAAATTCTTAACTTTGATCTCTTCCCGTGCTCTGCATACTTCGCAGATCAAGGAATTATCAAACCCGAATTCGAACATGAATACGTGACAGAGTATTTCAAACGTAATAATCAAAATTATAATACCTCTCAAAATAATTCCGATCCACCCCCCTAATTGACCGATAAACCATTGAAATAACCCACCCCCGTCGGCGTCTTTCCTAAAAAACCGCTGACGCTTCCTGGCGTTTATACCAAAAAAACTATTACCTTGACTTCTATTTGTAATACACTAACCTCTGTCGATATTTAATAAATTTATGGAGGACTACGCAAAACAAGGCTATAATAGAGAAGAAATACGAACAGAAATAACGAAAATTATTCCTCCAATACTAAACACCGCTGCCGCTAGACTAAAGCAAGATATTGTTGATACAATAAATCGCATTATATCGCTTGATTATGATTATCATGTCATTGGAACTATCGGAATTGGAAGTACTAAACTTGCACAACGCGAAATAAGAAGCTTTATAGATAACGCTATCGCAATACGTAATAAATATGCGGAAATAGAATATACGTTAAGCCCGGATACTAACGCCGGAGATAAAGCTTTCTTTGAAAAAATCACAGGGGTTAATCGGGTCAATGCAACCAGTGATCAAAAAACAAATTTTGAAACCATTATAGACTCATTTGACAAAAAACATGGTGATTACGAAGAAAGACAAAAAGCAGCCTATAATGACAGCTCTAAAATGATAAAAAGAATTAATGATTTGGCAAAAAGGCAATCCCAAGCTATACCTAATCAGCTTAAGCCACTTATTATGAGTAATAAAAATGTTGTGATAACCAATAACAATTCAGGTCAAACGCTCGTGATTGAACCAAAGGAATTCATAGTTGGTGCCTGGCAACAACAGCAACAGCAACAACCACAGGAAGTTGATCGCAAAGTTCAGCAAAATCTTGGTGCATCTGCATTGGATCAATTTAGAAAAACACACGAAAAAAACGAGCGGATGAAATATCTTGCACAACAGCAAAATGCAAGACGGATGCATGAGTATGAGCTTAGCAGTCCTAATGGTAGTTATGCAGAAAAGTCTTCATTGAAACAACAGCAACAATCACAACAAATGCAACTTCGAAACCAAGGATATGCCGTTCAAGATGCCCAATCTCAAAATCAACTGAATCAACAACTTGGCGGTAATAATCAGCAAGAAAAACCAAATTGGTATATTCAAACGCCCCATCCTAGCCTTTGGGACGATACTTCTTCTTCGCAAAAAAAAAGTAATCGTGGCTTTGCTGTTAAACAAGAGTACGTGCCACAATCGTCAAATCAATATAATCAAATCGGATCATATGACCCTAATCAATACCAAAGGCAGCAAAATCAGTTCAATGTAAAACAAGAGGATGGGCAAAAACAAGAAAGCTATCAAGGTCAAAATTTTGATAATAAAAA
>CANDYN010000068.1 GCA_947424985.1 Rickettsiales bacterium
CAAGCTGTTTCTCGATATTAGCGGTTAGCTTCTCTATCGTATCTTGATTTCCGTAGTCAAATAAACGCTTAACGATTTCAGCTGCAAACATGGTTACTGCTATCGGAATTATCAACAAACTTCTTGCAACCTTCTGACCAGTTGTTAGCTCCTTAAACTTTTTCCTCTTTAGTGATACAACATCTGACCACCATTGTATACCTCCACCCAAAATAGACTTAATTGACCATTGTTTATATTTTTTTTTATCAAGCTCATCTTCTTGAATGGTAATACCCAAAATGCCACTGCTTTTCCCAGACTTATTATTATTGTTATCCTTTTTTAAACCCAATATATTCTGCTCTTCCGGCATTTTAATAAAAAACTTGACATTTAAATAATACAATTGATATTTGACTACATTTGATATTAAAATGCAACATATTTTTGGAAAAAAAGTGTTTACTGTATTGCTTTTTTTAATACTGTGTGCCAATGCTAACGCCGTAATTAATTGCAAAAGTCAGATATGTAAGGCGGTTTATTCCGGAAATTTACCTAAAATTACTTCAATAATTAAAGCCAATAAAAAACTTATTAATCATAAAGAATTATACGGAATTTCAATGTTACACGTCGCAATCATGAACAATGATGAAAAAACAACAAGATTTTTAATTGAGAAGAATGCAGATGTAAATATACAGGATCAAGGCGGAGCTTCAGCGCTACACATAGCAACAAGAGCAAATTTTGAAAGAATGGTAAATATATTACTTGAAGCAGAAAAGCTTGATATAAACATACAAGACAATGAAGGATATACGCCAATCATGCGCGCAATTTCAACAGGAAGATCGGATATTATAATGCTATTAATCGCAAAAAATCCTGATTGCAAAATACGAAATAATCAAGGAAAAACAATGATTGAGCTTCCAATGACAAAAATATCAAAATATGCAAAAGAAGAAATTACGAGTTATGTTCACAAATGCTTGGAAAAATAGCGGATAAAAACATCAATTCATTTCTCAATAAACCAAGTGATGATGTTAATTCTATGCTCTTTTACGGGAGCGATGAAAGTGTTATTTTTTATAGATTCAATCTACTTAAAAAAGCATATCAGATAGATGGATATCAAATAATACAAATTTCCTGTGAAACAGAACAAAATGCGATGTCAATTGCAAAAAACGAAGCATTGTCGCAAGATTTTTTTACAAGCAAAAAGGCAATCTTTATAACCGGAATTAAAGATAAACAATTTTTGGAAATCAAAGATATAATCGAAGATTTAAAAGATTGTAAAATAGCATTCACGGCAAACGGAATCACAAAAGCATCAAAAATAAAAATTTTCCACGAAGAAGAATCTCAAAAAACAGCATCAATTGCTTGTTATCCGCTTGAAAAGCAAGACTGCAAAATGCATATTTCGGAAATATTAAAACAAAACAATATAAGCTATGAAGATGAAAATCTTCTGGATGTACTTGCTGAAAACATAGGTCAAAATCCGATGGAAATTGATAACGAACTATCCAAGATTTTAATTTTATGCGAAAAAACCAAACTTTTAACACATAAAGATGTTGAGTTGATCAGCAATATATCGGAAGATTGTAGCTTTGATTTAATTGATGCATTTTTTTCAAAAAAAATTTCCAATATAACAAAATATGTAGCGCAGTGTGAAATTAACGATGTAAACTCTGTATTGATTGCACGTGGAATGTACAAATACGCCTGTAAACTTTTAAATTCTCAAATCAATATTAAAAATGGATCAAACCAAGCGATGGAAGCAAAAATTAATGGAATATTTTTTAAAAAATACAATATTTTCTATCAACATCTAAAAACCTGGAGCCCGAAAGACCTCGAAAAGCTAATTATAAAGCTATTTTACTTTGACAGAAATACAAGATTGCAAGCCAAAATATTACCTGAAATCCTGAATCTTCTGCGGTAATTTTGTAAAATTTCTCTTGATTTTTATTATATATACTTTAGTTAATTTTGCATTTAGTGATCTATGTCAAGCACAAAAACCATTGAAAACATAATTAAAAAGCGTGAAATGGCCCAAATGGGTGGTGGTGAAAAAAGAATACAAAAACAGCATGAGCAAAATAAATTAACAGCAAGAGAAAGAATAGAGGTTTTGCTTGACGAAGGATCTTTCGAAGAAAGAGGGCTTTATGTTGAACATAGATCTGTGAATTTCGGACTTGATAAGTCGAAAATACCCGGTGATGGAGTTGTAGTTGGATATGGAACAATTTTTGGTCGTCCGGTTTTTGTTTATAGTCAAGATTTTACAGTTCTAGGTGGATCTTTAAGTGAAACGAATGCAAAAAAAATCTGCATGATACAAGATCTTGCATTACAAAATAAAATACCGCTAATTGGAATTAACGACTCAGGTGGCGCAAGAATTCAGGAGGGCGTTCTGTCTCTTTCGGGATATGGCGAGATCTTTCAAAGGAATATAATATCATCTGGCGTCATACCACAAATCTCAGTAATAATGGGACCTTGTGCTGGTGGAGCTGTTTACTCCCCTGCCCTTACTGACTTTATTTTTATGGTAAAAAATACATCTTATATGTTCGTAACAGGGCCCGATGTTGTAAAAACCGTAACCTACGAAAACGTAACAAAAGAAGATTTGGGTGGCGCAAGTATTCATGCAAAAAAAACAGGTGTTGCAGATTTCGCATGTGAAAATGATGTTTTAACGCTTTTAAATGTAAGGAAATTATTTTCATATTTACCACTTTCAAATGATAAAACAACTTTACCTGAGCTAAAAACTCAAGATAGATGCGACAGAACAGATTATGCACTTGATACTTTAGTTCCGGAGAACCCAAATACGCCTTACGACATAAAAGAGCTTATATATAGGTTCGTTGATAACTCGGATTTCATGGAAATTCAGGAAGCACATGCGCAAAATATCGTAGTTGGATTTGGTCGCCTCATGGGAAAAACGGTTGGAATCGTCGCGAATCAACCAAAAGAACTTGCTGGATGTCTTGATATAAACGCATCGCGCAAGGGTGCAAGGTTTGTACGTTTTTGCGATGCATTTAACATACCGATTGTAACTTTTGTGGACGTTCCCGGCTTTCTTCCTGGAACAGATCAAGAACATAACGGAATAATCAAACATGGAGCAAAGCTACTTTATGCATACGGCGAGGCGACTGTTCCAAAAATAACAGTGATCACAAGAAAAGCCTATGGTGGGGCGTATATAGTTATGAATTCAAAACACCTACGCGGTGATGTAAATTATGCTTGGGCTAATGCGGAAGTTGCCGTAATGGGACCGAAGGGTGCTGTGGAAATTTTATTTAAGGACGAACTTTCAGATTCTGAAAAAATAAAACAACGCGAAGTTGAATATAAAGAAAATATCACAAACCCGATAGTCGCTGCATCTTATGGCTTTATTGATGAAATAATAAGACCACATAATACAAGATGGCGTGTATACAGATCTTTGGAGTTACTTAAGAATAAAGATGTAAAGCTCCCTTGGAAAAAGCACGACAACCTTCCATTGTAATAATCGCTATTTAACTACAAAGACATCGTAAAATCAATTATATTGATGTTTGAAAAGAATATCGTCAAAAAAATTCCACAAAGGGCGCACGAGATTGAAAAAAGTATATCTCTCTTGCGAATGATATATTGTATATCATCCCTATATCGCTCAAATTGAAGATATTCAACGCCGGTTTTTTCATAAAAAGACGAAGACAAAACTCCAGCAAAAAACATGTGAAAGGCAAAAATCGCCACTGCGTTTACGAAGCTTGTAAAGAAAAATATCGTAATAAATGTCAAAAAAAATGATAAAAAGTTGATCTTCTTTGAGTTTATATAGATAAAATCTTCAATTTGAGGTTTTTTCGAGGCAATTTTCTGTATAATTTTATGAAAAAAATCAACTCCGTATTTAAATGAAAAATATTTCATATTTCAAAAATAAATTCAATCTCAAGACAAGCTCCAAGCGGCAAAGATGCAACGCTAATCGAGCTCCTTGCATGCTTTCCTTTTTCACCAAATATTGCAACTAGCATGTCCGATGCGCCATTTGCAAGAGTCGATTGATCTGTAAAATTTCCGTCAGAATTAATAAAAACAGTAATTTTAACACATTTTTTTATCAAATCCAAGTCCAAAATCTCTTCTTTTAAAACTGAAAGTGCGGATAAAACGCAGGCAGCTGCAGCTTTTTTTCCACTCTCAATTGATATATTTTCTCCAAATTTTCCGGTAACAATTTTCCCGTCCTCACGAGGTAATTGACCTGAAATAAACACGAGATTTCCACTTCTGGTACAAGGAATATACGATGCAATCGGCTTTGTCGTTCCAGGTAAAGTTATTGATAGTTGTTTAAGATTTGCTTCGATTTGCGACATAAATAGGTAAAACTTTATCGAATATAAACTCAAAAAAATAATATTCAAACATTTTTTTCTTGACTAATATTTTTTATACTTTTATATAGCGTAAAGAATATTTTAACGTCATGGCAGTACCTAAAAAGAGATTATCGATTACAAGAAGAAAATGGAGAAGGTCTCATCACGTTGCTCAACTGAATACAATGAGTGTGTTTCTTGATAAAGAAACCGGAAGAATAATGCGTAACCACTGTGCACATTTCGACGAAAATGGAGATTTGGTTTACAGAGGGAAGATCTTGCTGAAAGCGAAGGTTAAGAGTGAAGCGTAAAGTCAACTGTTTAACGATTACCAATCTCAGAAAAATACCACATCCGATTATGCTCTTGCGGGGGGATATGTATTGAAAAAATTGCAAGATTAAACTTTCTTCTCCAGCATCATCATGCACTTGATTGTGACTCATCGAGAAGTAATGCATACCTAAATATTGTGCCATTAATGATTACCCGGGTCCCCCTCTGTGCCATACGCAGGAATGACCGATAGAGAAGCCGAGAAAGGCATTGATATTTGATTTGATGGATAATTCCCAGATATTTTTCACACACCGAATAAGAAAACTCCCCATTTTTTTCAAAACGGGGAGCAACAATATTTATTTTATTTCTATATGACCTTTACCAGGTATTATTTTGAAATAACAACAGTAACAGATCTTCTGTTTTGAGCCCAAGAAATCTCATCAGAACCTGAAACCTCTGGTCTATCTTTTCCGTAGCTTACAGATTTAATGTTCACCTTAACACCATGCTCTTTAAGAAGTTTTACAACAGCTTTTGATCTTTTCAAGCCAAGAATTTGATTATATTCTCTTGTACCTCTTTCATCGGCGTGACCTTCAACGATGATACTTTTTACAGTAGCATCCGATTTCAAGAAATTAGCCTGAAGAACCAAAGACGCCTCACCTTCGCTCGTGATTACATCAGAATCATAATCAAAGAAAACTCTGTCCGGAACGAAAGAATCCTTTGATAGAGAGTTTACAGACGTAGCCTTTGCAACGTTTGAATCAGAACCGTAAGCTTCATTGTTTCCTTTGTTCGCTTCTTCTTTTTTTCCACAAGAAACAGCCAAGGAAGCTAGAATCAAGCTCGTTAAAAATGTTTTATTCATAAATAATATAAAATCCATAGGTTAAAATAGCAACATT
>CANDYN010000069.1 GCA_947424985.1 Rickettsiales bacterium
CTCGAAAATTTTATGATACCCAACTCTGTCACAATTATCAAGTAAAACCACGCCATTTGCAGAAAGTTTTGAAATACAACTTTTTGCACATTCGTTTCGTTTGATACTGTCAATTACGATAAGGTCGAACTTCTTATCAAATTTGCCAATCGCAGTTGGAAAATAATCAGGATTTTCAAGAAATACCTCAACGTTTTTAATTTGCATTTTCTCCAAATGCTCACAAAGCCAATTTTTACAAATTTCACTTGTTTCAACTGAAATTACGGAATTTACTTTTTTTGCATAGAAAATCGTTGAAAACCCGCTTCCATATTCAAAAATACTCATATCCGTTTTTAATCTTTCTTTCAAGAAAAATACAGCCGAATAACAATACCAAGGAATAACCTCGCCTCTCTCGTCAAGTATCAACCCCAATCTTCGTGCATTTTCCCAGCCAATATTCATAAGCAACTCAGCTCCAGAATTTTCATCAAGATTCTTGACAAATTCAGGCTTTGTAACTTGGCCTTGCATGACTATATATTATAGCAATATTTTCTCGCGATCATTACAACTTCACCTGCTTCATTCTCAGAAAGCTCATCTTCAAGCAATTCAACAAGCTCGTCCGATGCCAAATCTGCGATATCCTGTATAGTTTTTATACCATTCTTCGCAAGGAATATCATCATGTCTTTTGTCAAGATTGGTAAATCAAGCATTTCTTTTTCAATTTCAAGCCTTGCAATTTCAGAATCCTGATTGGCGTTTAACTGATTAACACACTCAATTGACCTTGCAATAATAACTTCAGCAACCTCAGGATCAAAACCTTCGATTTTCGCTATAGATTCAAGATTTGCCCCTGCAATATGTTCGATTCTCGTAAACCCGCTTGCAACCAAAACCTGCCCAACGATTTCATCAAGATTTAGTAAGCTGGATATCTTAATCGCCGCATCGTTAAATCTTTTTGCAGCCTTTTCCTGTCTTTGAGATTCAAGCATTACGTCAATTGTATAGTCGGTAAGCTTTGCAACAAGACGAACATTTTGTCCTCTTTTTCCAATTGCAAGACTGAAATTTAGATCATCAACTATAACCTCAACAACCTTTTTTGTATGATCAACTATCACTTGAGTTGGCTTCGCCGGAGTAATTGCACGATATACAAGAGTTTCTATATCATTTGTATGCTCAATTATATCAATTTTTTCACCTGCCAAGTGTTTCATAACCCCTTGGATTCTCGAACCACGACCGCCAACGCAAGCCCCAACCGGATCAAGACGAGAGTCAGCACTCATAACCACAACTTTCGATCTATGTCCAGCTTCACGCGCAACTTTCGAAATTGTTACCAAGTCATCGTTAATTTCAGGTATTTCCTGTCTCATTAGAGCTACGAGATATTTCTCATCTTTCCTGGATAATATAACCTGTGGACCACTCGGATCACTCTTAACGTCAACGATTGCAGCAGAAATATGATCCCCAATTGAAAATCTTTCGTTTGGCATTGTATTTCTCGGATCCATTTTTGCCTCAACCGTTCCCGAAGCAATTAACAGTATAATCTCTCTTGGGGAAATACTTTTAATAGAGCCGCTCACCAATGCACCGATTTTACTTTTATAAATATTATATTCTTGCTGTTTCTTCGATTCTTTTATTGTTGAATAGATTGTTCCACTGATTTTTTGAACAATATTTCTGTCAAACTCACAAGGAATTTCTTCTTCGATTTTCTCACCGATTTGAACGTCAGCCTTGGTTCTTCTTGCTCTTTTTAATTCAATTTCTCTTGCGTTGTTCAAAACAGTGTCAACAACCTCCATTACTCTGTAGATATTAATTTGCCCTGTTTTTCTATCACATCTAGCGATTAAATCTGCATTATGTCCATATTTTTTTTGTGCACCGGCAACAAAAGAAGATTCAATTGCGTGAAAAACCTCTTCTTTTCCGATATTACTTTCGGCACTAATCATATTAACAGCATCTATTATGTGGCTATCAAGATTTTTCTTGTTATTCATAAAAAACAAAAATGTTAGGAGATAATCAAGTCAATCTAAAAAGATAAAAATAAAAAGCAAGCATTTTATAAAAAAAATATCTTGAAATTAATTAAATATGGAACTAGTCTCATGAAGGATTACTTTTTTTAATGAAAAAGGCCTTGTATATTTTAATACTTCTAACAATCACGTCGTGTGTTCCACCCGGATATGGACCAGGTGGATATATCAATCAAATGGGTGGACAACAAGGAACTTACTATCCAACTTCGCACGATTTTTCACATCAAGGCGGACAATATAACTCAGATGCACCGCTTTATTCCGGTGGACAATGCGTTAGAAATCCATATATCTATCAACTTGACCCAAGAAATTGGCAGCTTTGGGAAAAAAACAACTACTACGTAAGCTGCACAACTCAAGGTGGATACGCTTATTCTTAGTTTTTTTTAAACCATGAAAGACTTTCTTTTACATGATAATTTCAACAAAAACGACCTGATCGGAAAACTTTCAGTGTCAAGTGTAATTTTTAAGAATACAAACGAATTTGATTGGTTTATTTTAGTTTTTAAAAGACTGGAAGCAAAAAATATTTTTGATTTAACGACAGAAGAAAAAGAATTATTTTGGCAAGATATAAATAAACTAGGCGAAATTGTAAAAGAAATTTATCGTCCGCTTCAAATAAACATTGCCATGTTTTCAAATATTACCCCTCAACTACATTGTCATATTATCCCAAGGTTCGAAAACGATGCCGCCTGGCCAAAGTCAGTTTTTGAGATAAAAACAACGAAGAAGCTTGAAGTTTCGGACAATGCTGAGATAATTAAAACAAAGATGTCATCCTCGACCTGATCAAGGATCCATATCAAAAGTAGCTAACATTTATCCGAATTCCCACTTACGCGAGGATGACAATAAAACTAACTCAAAATCTCATTAATCTGATCAAGCTTTAAAGACATTCCACCAATCAATAATCCTTCTATTCCCGGAATTTGTAAAATTTCCTCAAAATTCTCAAGAGTTACAGATCCACCGTAAAAAATCTTTACTCCCGCAAGATGATTGTGTTTTTCACAATATTTCTCAATTTCGTGTATAACTTCGGATATTTGCTTAGCTGATGGTGTTTTTCCGCTGCCAACTGCCCAAATCGGTTCGTATGCAATCATTATGTTTTCACTATTTGCAGATTTTGGTATTGCAGTCAATTGTACCTTTAAAAACTCGATATAATCTCCATTTAAACGAGCCTCCCCGTCTTCACCTATGCAATAAATTACCTTGATGTCATTTTTGATAGCATTTTGTATTTTTTTTGCAATTTCATCGTCACTTTGATTCATGTGAATCCTCGCCTCACTATGTCCAATCAAAGCATACTCTATTCCAATATCAGCCAAGTTCTTCGGGGAAATTTGCCCCGTATAAGCCCCGGTTTCAAACTCTGAACAATCCTGCGCGCAAATTGATACTTCCGATGTAAATGCCTCTTTCGCAAATTCAAGATACACAGCTGGTGGGCATATGATAAAATTGAATTTTTCAGATGGATGTGAAATCAAATCCTTAGCGTAATTTAATAGAAAACCCTTTTCACAGTTCATTTTCCAATTTGCAATTATATATTTTTTCATAAAAAACTTGAATATTAGTTTATATATAACACTTTAATTTTAAATTCAATCTATTTATGAAAGAAGTTGAAAAATTTACGAAATTCGCAAAATCTTGGTGGGACGGTGAAGGTGAAATGAAAATGCTTCATAAAATGAACCCCATTAGACTTGAATATATCGAAAAAATTATTGCAAAAAAAATTACAAAGCCTCGGAATCAAATCGATATTTTAGATTTTGGATGCGGATGCGGAATCCTATCCGAAAGCCTGGCTGAAACTGGATATAATGTCGTTGGATTTGATGCCAACTCCGAGAACATATTTGCCGCAAAAGAACATGCCGAGGGTAATTTTGATAGTCTCAAATATCTTGAAAATGAAAGTGAAATCGAGATAAAATTCGATGTAATTGTTTGTATGGAAGTGATAGAACATATCGATGATTTAGATGAGTTTTTGTCAAGACTTTCAGAATATCTAAAAGAAAATGGAGTGATAATCTTTTCAAGTATAAACAAAACCCTAAAGTCGCTTGTTTTTGCAAAATTCGCCGCAGAGTATATCTTGCGAATTGTTCCGATCGGAATTCATGACTTTAATAAATTCGTAAAACCCTCCGATTTGAACGAAAAACTTGAAAAATTGGGACTGAAAAATATCGATATCTCGGGACTGCTGTATAATCCGTTTTCAAAAAACTTTAGTCTTTGTGGCAAGGTTGACATGAATTATTTCATCGCATTCTCAAAATGTTAGTCAGGATTTTCACCGCATATCCCGAATATTTTGACCAAAGCCTTTCCGTCTCACTCTTGGGTAAAACAAGAAAAGATGGACTCTGGAACCTTGAAATTATAAACTTACGCGATTTTGGAATTGGAAAGCATAAAAAAATCGACGATACAAGCTACGGAGGCGGAAACGGCCTAATTCTTCGTCCCGATGTCCTTTCAAATGCGATTGAAGCAAGCTGTGGAAGCCTTGATGAAATAAAAAGGGCTAAGAAGAAAATCCTCATAACCTCACCAGTTGGGGAAGTTTTCTCTCAAAAAACCGCTCAAAATTTAGCTCAAGAAAAAGAAATAAATATAATTTGTAACCGCTTCGAGGGCGTTGATCAAAGAGTGATAGACTATTACCAAATAACTCCGATATCTATCGGTAAATATGTCCTTTTGGGCGGCGAAGTCGCTGCATGTGTTATTTTAGAATCAACTCTCCGTTTACTTGATGGATTTTTAAAAAATAACGAAACAATTCATGAAGAAAGCTTCTCTGAAAATCTAGCAGGGAAGGGTGAATATCCGCAATATACCAAACCTGATATTTGGAATGAAATCCCAGTTCCAAATCAACTTAAAAGCGGAAATCACGAAGAAATAAAAAAGTGGCGTATGAAAAATTTAATTGAACTATGTTAGTCAAAAAAATATTACAAGGCGAAAAATCCGATCAAGTTCCTTTTTGGTTTATGCGTCAAGCCGGGCGATATATGAGTGAATATATGGAAATCAAAAACCGCTTTAATGCTGCTGGAAAAGGTTTTCTTGATATGTGCTATGACGTCGAAACCGCAAGCGAAATAACCATGCAACCAGTTTTAAAATTTAACACCAGTGCCGCAATTGTCTTTTCGGATATAATGACCGTTCCAGACTCAATGGGCGTTCCTGTCCAATTCGTCGCAGGCTCAGGTCCGGTTCTGAAAAAATTTGAAACAAAAAAAGACCTCGAAAACTTTGATTTAAACGACACAAAAGGAATTTTTGATACAGTTGGCAAAGTAGTAAAATCCGT
>CANDYN010000070.1 GCA_947424985.1 Rickettsiales bacterium
ACATTGGGACAATTGCAAAAAGTGTATATTTCATGTAAGGACTAACTGTATCGAACGCGGCTATTACGGCTTCCATTGAGTTCTCAAAGTTTAAATATGAACCCGTTACTATAACGATCATTCCTGAGCAAAATATTGAAACAAGCGTGATAAAAACTATCGCAGACATAGATATTATTCCTTCCTGAATTGGGTTTTTATTCATGGTGTTTATATAAATCAGCGAAGAAATTCCCTGTCCAACGTCGCATGAAAAAAATGTTCTTTTGATTCCCATCATGACGGCGAAAAGGACACTTCCTTGTATTGCACGAAAAGAAAATGCATCAGTCATGATTAATTTCATACTTGGAAGAAGGAAGTCAGCGTGCTTTATGATTATTAAGGCACAAGTTATAACGTATAAAATTGACATAACCTTAACAATTTGACTTGCAACTTTGATTACCATTTGAAGCCCTTGAACGATAATTGCCATTACAATTAACGCAAGTAAAGCTGCGAAGGGGAGGGAATATCCACTGACCGCGGGGACTATATGTTTTGCAACATTCATTGTTTGGTTAATTTGAAGTGAAAAAAAAGTTGAAACAATAACACATACGGAAAAAGCTTTTGCAACAACTTTTCCAAGCTTTCGTTGCTTTATTACGCGGAACATGATTTCAATATATCGCTGTGGTCCACCTATTACAGATTTTGTTTTTTTGTCAAATTTTCGTGTCATGCAACCAAGTGAAATTTCGACAAACCTAAGAGGCATCCCGATTAAACAAGCAATAAACATCCAAAATAAAACTCCCGGTCCGCAAACAATTACAGCCATTGAAACTCCAAAGATTGCTGAAACATCGATCGCTTCACCAATTGAAGTAAGGAGTATTTTGCGTGAACTTGAGAGATGATAGGCGTTATTTTCATTCATTTGTTTTTTTGCAAGCTTGCTTGAAAAGGCAATTTTTATGCTTTTGAAAAAATATGTGATGTTAATAAAGTCAAATTTTATTGCGTAATATATGCCGAAAAAACAGAGCCATGCAATTAGAAATGGAAAGTGAAATTTATCACTAAATGTTACATTAAAAAACAATATTGAATCTGCCGATGTTGCGATACAATCTAGTGCTTTATTAATAAGTTCACTACAATCCATTTATTCAAAATAATATGTTTGTCTATATCTTGCAATTAAATATCTTGCTAAAATTGTTGTTGCGGTTGTGATTGGGAGAGCGAAAATTGCACCCGTAATACCAAAAAGACAGGTTGAGGCAAAAAGTCCAAATACTATAATCACTGGGTGTATCCCAACTTTATCTCCAACGAATTTCGGTGTTGTATAGTTTGCATCAATTATTTGTCCAACGGTAAAAATTATTGCTATACTCCAAAATTCATAAACTATTCCAAACTGTAAAAATGCGAGTATCATACATATTGTACAACCAACGAAAAATCCAACATATGGGATAAACATTAAAATGCCAACCATTAACCCAAGGGCAAAACCAAGATTTAATCCGGCAATTTGCAATAAAATTGAATAGTAAACTATGAAAAATAGACAAACATTTAGTTGTCCGCGAAGATATGCAAAGATTGATATATCAATTTGACGTGCTAGGACTTGCCAGATAATTCTTTTTGATTCAGGTATGAGTGAGAAAAATTTCTCAACCATAAGTCGCCAATCTTTTAGCATATAAAAAGTTATAATTGGCATAACGATTATTGTGGCAATTATAGTAACAATCGAGTTGAAAGCAGTTTTTGGTTGTATAAATTTTGAATCAAGAGTTAAATCAAGCGCCCAAATTTTTACTTTTTGAATAAAATTAAAGACGGATTCGCTATCTATATTTAATACTTGTGACAATTTGTTTATTTGTGAGTCGCTGATTTTATCTGCACCATCCACTACAAAGTCTTGGAAGAAAGATGCTATTTTTGTATATAAAAATGGTATTAAAAGTGATACAAAGGCGATAAATCCAACAAATACAATTGCAACGATAAATGAACTTGTGATTCCACGAGAGATTTTTCTTTTTTCGAGCGCATCAACGCAAGGAAGGAAGAGGTATGTTATCACAAAACTCATTAGAAATGGCCTTATTGCATCCTTTAAAACAATAAAAGATGCAATTAATAAAACCCCAGCCAAGAGCCAAAAAGTATGTTTTTTACTTATTTTTGTCATTATATTTTGAATTTAATACATACTTGGTCCATGCGGCATTTACTTCTTTTCTTAAAACAAATATTGCAATAATATTGGGGATAAACATCAAGAATATCAAGGCGTTACACAAATCGATTATTGTTTTAAAGTTTTCCATAATTCCGCCTAGAAATCCAGCAATACAAATCGTTGCAAGATATGGAATTGAAAACTTTTTCGTTTTAAGTAAAAACTCAAGATTGCTAATTCCGTAATAACTCCATGCAATCATAACATTTAAAGCAACAAGTGGTATTGCAAGGGGCAGGAAATATGCCATAATCGGATGTACTTGGGTTAACGCATTTTGAACCATCATGATTCCCTCAACCTTGTTATCGGTAAAAGTCATTCCAAGGCATATAACAAGTCCTGTTACAAAACACACGAAAATTGCGTCAACAATGGGGCATATCATGGCAACCAAAGCTTCTTTTACTGAATCTTCTTGCTGTGAATTTGCGTGAATTATCGCGGCCGTTCCGAAGCCCGTTTCGTTTGCAAGTTGCAATCTTTGAAAGGCTGAGAATAACACAGCAACAATTCCACCATAAGCTGCACTTTTTGTGAAAGCATATTGCATGATCATCGTAAAAGTAGCCGGTATTTCTGCACGATAAAAAACCAAAGCAGCGATTAAAACAAGCAAATAAAACGACATAAAGAACATTACGGCAGATGAGCAATAGTTTGCAATTTTTTTTACGCCTCCAGCAGCTATACAAAATACGAAAATTGCCATAGCAGCCGATATTGCATATTTTCCGGTTTGTCCAAGAGAAAAGTGTTCCACTGCAACTTTTACAGCCTGATTTGTTTGAAACGATGTAGCACCACCATATACTGAAAATACCAATGCAATTCCGTAAAAGCTTGCTAAGAACGCACCTATTTTTGGTTTTTTTAACTTTTCAAAGCCAAGTTTGATATACCAATAAGGTCCACCGCGGTATCCATCGCCGTGTTTACTTCTATATTTATGTCCAAGGTAAACTTCGGCAAAACGAAGCGGCATACATAAAATCGCCGCAATTAAGATCCAAAAAACAACTCCTGGTCCACCAAGAGATATTCCAATTGCAACACCTGCGATATTTCCAAGTCCTGCTGCACCCGCAATTGAGGTAAATAATGCACGAAAAGACGATATACTTTGTTTTTTCTCTGATGCACCTCCTCCATGTCCTCCGCTTGAAAGCATAATTTTCATTCCCTGAACGAAATGCGTTATAGCATTGAACTTTAGAGAAAACAAAAAGTATATACAGAATAGGAATGCAATAAGCACTATGAGTGGAACATGCGCATCGCCCATCGGATTAACATTCGCCCAAATTATCGATAAAATAGCCTTGTTAAAGATATTTATACCATTTTCAATCGTTTCTAGTAGCATAAAATTACAATATAGGTTACACTCTGATATTAAAAATATTATTTGCAAGTTTTTTTCTTGACTTTTGTATTTTTTTATATAAAGTTAGGCTGTATTAAAAAGGGGTATGGAGAATAGTAAGCTAAAGGAGAACGTAACACAGTCAACCTTGGTTCAAAAATACAATAATATAGAACATAGCGGGCCCAATTGGTTTAAAGGTAATACCAAAGGAGAAAAGACGAAAACTGCAAGTTCAGATCTTTATGGTAAGTATGCATTCGGTGCAATACCGCAATTAAAGCAGACTTATACGTTGTTGAGTATAATGGACCCAGATTCTCTAAGTGATACCATGAAGAGTGTTAAGGGTGCAATGGATGGTTATGGCAAAAATGATATTAATGGTTTGTTTAATGCTATTAATGAAAAAATGGTAGCAGATGTTACGAAAAGGGTTGATGATGAGAAGTTAAAAGGCAATGAAAGGAAGGCAACAAGAGATGAGATAGAAAAAGCTCTTGCATCATCCGCAAAAGAGGTAAGAGATTTTAATAAAGAAGCATTTTTTAAGTTAGCCATGGATACGGGTTTTTTTGCCGATGCGAACGTTAGAAACTTGGATATTAATACGTCTAACAATTACTTATTTTTTGATTCCGACTTAACAAAGGCGAGAAAAAAGAAGACGAATGAAGAAGACGTGAAATTTCGCGAGGGAGCAGCTGAGGCCTTCAAGGAAATGGCAAAGAAAGATTTGGATTATACAACAGATTCGCAAGGTTTTAAGATAAAAAATACAGACCTTAAAACATTTGAGGGGTATGTTGAAAAATATAAAGCCTTTATCAATAATCCAGAGGCTAATAAAGAAAATATTAAAGACACCATTGAATATCTTAAAAAGCAAGCTATCATGCCAGATAAACCAGAACCAGTAGGTTATTGGAACAGATTTAAAACGTTTATCAGGGATGCATTTTCTCCTTTTTTTGTTAAGAAACCGGAAAGTGATACACAAAAACTTTCAGAGAGATTACTTGCGTCTGTTGCCAAGTCACCCGAGCACAATAAAGTTTTAAATGATAGTGGTATAGTATTAAAGTATGGAATTGACTATCGCACTAAGGGTACCCGAACTTTAAATAAAGAAGAGGTTCTAAAAAGAGTGAATAAAGTTCAAGATAGGATAGCAAAGTCTAATACAAATTACGATGGTTTGGTAAACAAGGAGGCAAAAAAAATGCAATATAAACTCGATGGAGGATTTGCCGGGAAATATATACCGTTTATGGGTAAAATGGATATTAGGGATCCGAAAAATAAAGAATTTGTTAATAATGTTACTAAAGAGAGTCAAGAAATTCAGAAAAAACCACAGGCAGAGGTTTTAGGGTCAGAACAAAATTCGATGAATCAATCACAATTGATTTCAAGGACGCAAAAAGTTGTTGAAAAGAGCGCCAATCAAGATCTAAATTTACAGAAATCAAAAGCAACACAAGAGCAGAATAATACAATGAAAAATAACAATTTTAAAAAACAGCAAGTTAATAAACAGCAATCATTAAGTAGGGTAAAT
>CANDYN010000071.1 GCA_947424985.1 Rickettsiales bacterium
AAAAGTTGTTGAAAAGAGCGCCAATCAAGATCTAAATTTACAGAAATCAAAAGCAACACAAGAGCAGAATAATACAATGAAAAATAACAATTTTAAAAAACAGCAAGTTAATAAACAGCAATCATTAAGTAGGGTAAATTGGCTTTATAAGCCTATTCAAGTAAAATCGAATCATGATGGAATGAAAAATCAAAATGAAAATTTTAATATTCCAGCAGCAAATCCAAATGGGCCTTATAACTCTATTTCAGTACAATCGAATCAGAAGAATACGATGGAAAAATCAAGCGAGATAGGATTTTATCCTTTTTCAGAAAACTTCAGTAGAAGGCATAATCGTAATAATTCTTTATCTAATTCGACAATTTCAAATCAATCAGCAATGAGTAAAAAATCAGAAGATAATTTACCATTATACAGTGAGCGAACAAGTAATATATCTAAAATGTCAAGCATTGAATCGAAAATCTCTCAGTTGGAGGCAACAGTGTTCAATATGAAGAAACAAATGCAAGTAAAGGATTTGACAATAAGGAAATTATTATTACAATCGCCATTAGGTACCGACTCTCATTCCATGAATAACAGTCAACAAAGCCAAAAATTCTCCGAGTCAAAGCCGTTTGGAACAGATAGTACGAATAATAACGATAAGCAAAAAAACTTACAGCAGTCGCCAATAAGTGCTAATAAAAAACAGGATCCAGTGGATCCCAAGAAACAGGCAAGTCAATTTTTAAAAGATACTGGATCAATAAAAAATCTATCGGAGGTTCAAAGTTTAAGGGGAAGTTTTGTTAGTCAGTACGATGCCAATAAGGCAAACAGTATCAAGAGTGGTTATAGTAAATAATAAATTTACCCAATTCCAACATCACTAGTCTTAACGCTTTTTGAATTCTTGATTTTTGATAAGTTAATCGGTTTGTTGTGTAAGATATTTTCAGTTATTGCAATTATCTTTTCGTGTGCATTAAGAATTGCAAGTTTTTTAACTGCGTTTGAAAGGTCTGAAAGTTCGTGGTCGTTTTCAATCATTGAAGTTATTATTTGTGACAGTTTTTCCGATGTAAAATCTCTTTCTTCAAGTAAAACACAGGCGTTCTTTTCGTAAAAGTTTTTTGCATTTAGCATTTGGTGGTTATCTTTTGCAATTCTGAGCGGCACTAAAATCGAAGGTGTTCCGCAAATTGCTAAATCACAAAGCGTTCCTGCTCCGGACCTTGAAATTACAAAATGTGCCATGGTCATAAGTTTTCCCGCGTCTTGAAAAAAAGTATTAACGTGATATTTTATTTTCATTTCTTTATAAATTTCAGCAAGGTGTTCAACTTCACCTGCGCGACATTGGTGATATACGAAAAGTTTATCCAAAATATCTTGACTTAAATATTTTAGCGTTTCAGGAAAAACCTTTGAAAATATCGATGCCCCTTGACTTCCACCTAAGATTAGAATATTAATTCTACGATTTGTTCTAAAAAATGAGTAATAATTTATATTGTCGTTTTGATTTTCATAGTAAAGTTCTAAAATTTCTTTTCTAATTGGCATTCCGACAAAGACTGCCTTTTTCAGGGTGAACCTATAAAATCCTTTTGTGTGGTGAAAAGTTGTCATTACGACTTTTGTAAAAATTGATGCAATCCTATTACTAAAACCGATAAATGCGTTTTGTTCATGTATCATGGATGGGATTCGTCTTAAAAACGCGGCAATAATTACGGGCAGAGATGTGTAGCTTCCAAAGCCGATTACGAGATTTATATTGTATATTTTTATCAAATTAAATGCTATATATATAATTTTTACTGCGCGAAATCCTGCAAATACTTTGCCGAAAAATCCACTTTTTGGCTGTTTTGCGCTAAGAATCAAAAGTGTAAAATTTTCATTTTCTATGATATTTTGAAAATATTTACTAAAATTATGAAACCGTGAATCGGTCATAAAAACAACTTTATATCCTGCTTTTATCATATCTTCTGCGACTACAAGCGCCGGAAAAATATGTCCGCCTGTTCCGCCGGATGCAATAGTTATTGTATCTTTTGTCTTGTTTTTTTTCTTAAATATTTTCTTTAACATAGTTAAAAAGGACTATAAAGTTTTTGATATTGATTCCTTAGTCCATGAATATCTTTTGTCAAGCACATAGTTATTCCGATTAAAATTCCCATACCCAAAAGCGCCGATCCGCCAAAACTTACAAAGGGCAAGGTCATTCCTTTGTTTGGCAAAATATGTAAATTTACGCCAATATTGATAAACACCTGACAGAAAAATAAAAACATTGCACCGTACACCGTCAGAATCGAGGCTTTGTCGTTTGTAATTCTTGGTATCAAAATCATATTTCGTATTGCGATTAGAAAATATGCCAAAACTAAAATTATCGCAAAAAGATGTCCCAATTCTTCGCAAATTGTTGAGAAAATAAAATCTGTATGTGAGTCCGGAAGATTATATTTTACTACGCCATTACCAAGTCCTTTACCGAAGAAACCACCAGATTTAATCGATTCTTGCGCTTTTTGTATTTGATATCCGGATTCACCTGAGGAGACAAGTCCTAAAATTCTACCTCTAACGTGTGGGACGCTTAAAAATGCGATTGCCATAACAAGCATAAATACAACTCCTAAGCTATAAATTACACGTAGTTTTATTCCGGAAATAAAGATTTGAAAAACGGAGGTTAAGCAAAAAATTGCCATCATTCCAAAATCGGGTTCCAAGATTAAAAGCCCGGAAATTATTGCGGTAAGGATTAAAGATTTTGCAAGATTTTTACGATAATCACCATCTTTCGCTAAAATTTTTGCATTTACAATTATGAAAAACGGCTTTAAAAGTTCGGAAGGTTGTATTGAAATCCCACCAAAACCAAGCCAACGTGAAGAGCCTTTGATATCGATTCCAATAATTAAGACCAAAACCAATGCAATAATTAATCCAAAAAGTATTGAATTTGCATAAAAAAATATCGCCTCCTTGTCTTTGTTTGCGATGTATATCATCAAGAAAAATGCGAGAGATAGGAAAATTATTTGTTTTAAGATTATACTGAAGGGTGAAATATTGATCCTTGCGGCAATTGGAGAAGAAACGGTTAAAATGGAAATGAAGCCGAAAAACGCGATAAACAAACAAAAGAAAAATGTAAATTTATCAATATTATTTGTATATTTTTCAATAAATAGATCAAGTTTTAGAAACATTGATTTTGTTTTTTTCGGCTTTATTTCAAAATTTTCCATTTTAACAAAGCGTATCAAGTGCTGCTATTATATCACTTTTAAGGTCACCTTCGTCCTCCATTCCGATATAAAATCTGAAAATTGTTTTATTGTTTAATTGTTTAATTTTACCGATTCTATGTGAAAGATCATACGGAGTACATAAGGATTCAAACCCACCCCACGAAAGACCGATTTGAATTATCTTCAGTGAATCGAAAAACTTTTTCAGTTCTTTATCTGTAAGTTTTCTTTTGAAAACAACCGAAAAAAGGCTATTACATTGATTTTTTGCATATTTCTCAAGGCGGCTTTTTTGCTCACTATCTTCAAAAGCATATGGATGTAATATTTGTTCAATAACAGGATGGGATTTTATTGCATCAAATATCGTTTTTCCTCTTTTTGCTGAGTCCAAAACTCGAAGTGGAAGGGTCTTTACTCCCCTTATTGCAAGATAGCAACTTTGTGCACTTGCGTGGTTTCCGATCAAAGTTGAGTAGTCGTAAAGCTGTTTAAAATGCTCTTTTTTAACACTTACAGTTCCAAGCATCGCATCTGCATGTCCTAAAATAAATTTACTTGCGGAGTGAACAGTAACATTAATTCCATGAGTTAGTGGGTTAAACAAGATCGGTGTTAACATTGTATTGTCGCAAATCGTAACGCAATTGTGTTTTTTTCCAAGCTTAGCAATTTTATCAATATCTTCGATTTCAAAAGTTCCGGAAGCGCAGGATTCAAAGAATATTATTTTTGTATTTGATTTTATATTTTTTTCAATTCCATTTTTTTCATCAAAGTTGTCATAATATGAATATTCAATATTATATTTCGGAAGCACATTTTCAATAAATTTTTTAGTACTGGTATATGTTCCATCTGAAAACAAAGCGTGATCTCCTGATTTCAAGAAGGTTAAAATTGACAGAGTAACAGCGCTCATTCCACCGTTTGTTACAATTGTAAAATCTGCTTTTTCAAGCATATTCATTGTATTTGCAAATTCAAAATTTGTCGGGTTTCCAATTCTTCCATATTCAGGGAAAGGATTTACATCATCGATATTTTTAATATTCTTGCGGCAATATTTTGTAAATGCATCATAATTATTGTAAATCACAGTCGAACCTTGGTAAAGCGGACTCATAACCATTCTCATGTCCTGATTTTTATCAACAAAATTATCATGATGAACACACTCCGTCGAGATTTTAAAGCTTTTGTCTTTTGGCATTTTATTTTTAATATTTATCACGTAATTGGATAATATATTATGTTTAAAGTCAAGAGAAAATTTGATGAGATCTATCAAAATATATTACTTGATTAATATTTTTTTAATTTTATGACTCTATATATTGAATGAAAAAATGGCTGAAAAAAAAGTAAATAATTTACAAACTTTTGTTGATAAAATACCGCACGTAGATACGGTTTCGATAGTTTTTGGCGTTAGAAGTGGGAGTAGAAATGAGAATGAAGTAAACAATGGAGTTTCACATTTTTTGGAACACATGGCTTTTAAGGGAACGGAAACGAGGGACTACGTTACTCTTGCAAAAGAAATTGATAATGTTGGCGGACATATTAATGCGTATACATCGAAGGAGAGAACGATTTATTATGTAAAATTAATGAAAGAAGATTTAAAGCTTGGGATTGACATTATTTCGGATATTGTCCAAAATTCGACCTTTCCGGAAGAGGAAATTGAGAAGGAAAGAGGGGTCATACTTCAGGAATTATCGGCAACTCTTGATACTCCGGACGACGTTGTTTTTGATTATTTTTACGAAGCGGCCTTTCCAAAAACCACGCTTGGGAGAACAATCCTAGGTCCCGCTGAAATAATCAAATCTTTGCAAAAGA
>CANDYN010000072.1 GCA_947424985.1 Rickettsiales bacterium
TGAGAATCGGCTGCAAAAAGTGATATTATCGTAGCAGGAAGAAGTAAAATAGCACTTGCAAAAATTGGAGGAATTACTCCGGCGGTATTGATTTTAAGCGGTATAAATTGTTGATTTGCACTTTGTTGATTTTTTTGCATTGTAAAATTATGATAATTTTGCCTTGGGTATTGAATATAAATCATTCTATATGAACGTTCACAAAATGCAACAATTACACAAATTATTCCAAACATTCCGAAAAGTAACACTCCATCAAATGGTGTTAAGGCACCGGTTTTAATTGAGGTAAAGACAGAGGCTAAATCTTTGGGTGCTTCGGAAACTATTCCGGCAAAAATTATTATTGAAGACCCGTTTCCGATTCCATACATTGAAATTTGATCACCAAGCCACATTATTAACATAGTGCTGACCGTTATTATAAACGCCGAAAGGAATTTTGTCATAAAAAGATTTCCACTTGCCGGGATTATATCCATGGAAACAAGTCCTGAGCAGATAGAATATCCTTGTACAAATGCTATAACTATCGTTAAATATTTTGTATATTGACTTATTTTTGCCTGTCCTTGTTCTCCACCTTCTTTTTTAATTCGTTTTAACGAAGGGTAAGATGCGACTAAAAGCTGCATTACAATTGAAGATGTGATATATGGGGTGATTCCAAGAGCGAAAATCGATGCACGAGAAATTGCACCACCTGAAAACGCGTTAAACATGCTAAATACACCAGACTTAGCTATTTTTGCAATCTCGTTTAATTTTGCCAAATCAACTGTTGGAAGAGGGATGTGAGATCCAAGTCTGTAAATTACAATAATTGCCAATGTAAATAATATTTTTCTTTTTAGAATTCCAAGATTTTTCATGTTCTATCTACTAATTGACAAAGTTTAAAAGCAAAAAAATAAAAAGCAATACTAAAACTCAATCTTTAAATCAAATTTTTCAAATATTTCGCTACAAATCGTTTTTATTTGGTTTAAGCTATCTTCGGAATCGGCTTCAATCCTGCCCACTAAACAATTTTGTGTGTTTGATGCGCGGATTAACATCCAGCCGTTTTCGAAATTAACACGAATCCCGTCTATATCAATATGATCTGTATATTTTGCTTTTAAAACTTCGCAAATTTTATCCATAGTTTGAAATTTTATTTCTTCAGGAAGGTCAATTTTAATTTCCGGAGTGTTATACATTTTCGGATAAGAATCGATTAAATCTGAGATTTTTACGTTATATTTTTGTAAAATTTCAATTAAACGCATTGCTGTGTAAATTCCGTCGTCAAAGCCGAAATATCTGTCCGCGTAAAAGATATGACCGGACATTTCTCCTGCGAGTAACGCTTTTTCTTTTTTCATTTTATCCTTGATAAAGGCGTGTCCGGTTTTATACATTATTCCGTTTCCGCCGCATTTTTTTATTTCATCAAATAAAACTTTGCTTGATTTTACATCGGCAATTATTGTTCCGGGACCATTTTCGAGCAATATATATTTCGCTAAAATACAAACTAAAATATCACCAAAAACAAATCGTCCTTTGTCGTCTACAATCCCGATTCTATCGGCATCTCCGTCAAATGCAATTCCAATATCACATCCATTTTTTAAGACAAGATTTGATATATCTTTCATGTTTTTTTCCTGCGTTGGATCCGGGTGGTGATTTGGAAAATTACCGTCTATATCGCAAAAAATTAAATTTTCATTTGGTATTTTGAATTTTTTTGCAATCATTTTAACAATCTCTCCACCAGCTCCATTTCCAGCATCAAAAGCTACTTTTGGCATTTTATTTGCATCAATAAAACTTGTAATATATTCAACATATTCGCTTCTTATATCAAGCTTTTCAATAGTTCCGGGCTTTTCATTTTCCAAAAATTCATTTTTCTGGATTATATGGTACATTGCCTTGATATCTTCATCAAAAAATGATCTTCCTTTTATTGTAAATTTGAATCCATTATATTCTTTTGGGTTGTGTGAGCCGGTGATTACTATGGCTGCATCGAGGTTTAAGTGATATATACTAAAATAAAGACAGGGAGATGGAACAAGCCCTATGTCGACAACTGAGATACCGGATTTAACCAAGCTTTTGATGAAGTTTTCGTGCATTTTCTCGGATGATAATCTTCCATCGCGTCCGAGTGAGATTTTATTGATTCCAAATCGTTTTAAAATTACAGAAAAAGCTGATGCAATATTGCTTGCGTCATCGTACATTAAGTCTTGTCCAACAACCCCTCTGATATCATATTTTCTAAAAATACTTTCTTTTATCATATAAAAATTAGATATATTCTATGTTTTCGATCTCAAGTTCACTTGTATTTTCGCCCATTCTTAGTTCACAGCAATCGCCAATTCTTTTTCCAAGTAAGGCTTTTGCAATTGGGGTTTTGATTGAGATAATTCCGTTATTTGGGTCGGATTCATATTCACTCATAATTTTTATTTTTGCAACTTTCTCTGTTTCAAGATTCATATATGTAACCGTTGCTCCAAAGCGCACTGTATCTTTGTTTACGATACTTTTGATATCAACAATATCACAATTGCTAAAGATTTTTTGTAATTGTGACAGCTTTGAATCAATAACTCTTTGTTTTTCTTTTGCGGTGTGATATTCAGCATTTTCACTTAGGTCACCAAGTTCACGTGCATCGGAGATTGCTTTTGTAATTTTTGGTCTTTGATTTTGCGATAAATCATTTAATTCTGCGGTTAATCTGTCGTACCCTTGCTGTGTAATCATTATTTTTTCGCTCATTTTTTGATAAAAACAGATAAATATAAAAATCCGCTCAAAACGGACATTATAGCCGAAATTCCAAACAAGATATTTCCGGTCAAAAACAAAGTTTGTGAGCTAAAATATGGTAATAAACTCGGTTGGATTAGAATTGGAAGCGAAATAAATTGAAACGCAGTTTTAAGTTTTCCAAGAAATTCAACGTTAATTTTGCGATTTTGACGCATAGCCATGTATTCTCTAAACGAAGATATTAAAATTTCCCGTAAAATAACGATAATTGCCGGGATTAAAAGAACTCGATCAAGTTTAATCAAAACACAAATTATTGCGATATTTAACATTTTATCTGCAATATTGTCAAAAAACACTCCAAAATCAGACTCAGCATTTAACTTTCTTGCTAAAAATCCATCTAAGAAATCACTGATCGCCGCAAAAATAAATAAAATTGTTGCAGGATGTAAGAATGATGTATATCCATCAGCCATCATGTAGCAGCATATCACGGGTATCAGTAAAAACCTGAAAATAGTTATGCAATTTGGAATATGTTTTACCATGTAAGTAAAATATCTAAAGCACAATAAAGCCACTTTTTTTATTCTCAACAAAAATATTTTTTTGACTTTGTGAAATGTTGCTTGCTTATTAAAAGTGTATATCGTATGTTTGAAACGTAACAATTTAAGGAGTATGCAAAATCAACAAATAATTAAGCGTAAGATTTGGGAAAAGAAGCAAAAAATGCAAGTGAAGGAAAATAATAATACAGTTGATATACTTTCAAAACAGCCTAGTGTTAACAATGATAATCAAGATCAATCATCGTGGTTTATAAGAGTAAAGAAGATTATCAAGCTTATGATGCAGAATCCACTTATACCACTCACTGCTGTAATGGCGGCGTTGAGTAAAGCAACAAATGCATATCCTTTGAGAGAAGAAGATAGGGGTGAATATAATAAAATCTTTGAAGAGATGCGGAAAATGTATCCAAATTCTGAAGATCAAAAAATGATTAATGAGGCTGATGAGAATGTTGCTTTTTTAATTGATAATGAATTTGATAAAGGTAAAAGTTATGGTATAACGAGATATTTTGATCCAAATATTGTTGATGTCGTCATGAAAAACCATAACTATATCGATGTTTATGAGCTTTATAAGCACCATAGACAAGATGTGATTTATGGAAACGGGTTATCTATAAATCAACAAAGTATAAAAGGATTTCATAAAATGAATCCTTTATTCAGTGGTATATCGGATGTTGAAACTACATATCATGAAATAAGTCATCTATTAAGACAGCCTCAAATCAATTTTGCCCTTGTAAATGACATTGTTAAGAAGGCTATTGATCATGCTACCATTATGGAGGATTATGATCATGCTAACAAATGTATCGATTTTGTGAAAGAATGTGGAAAAACATTGATAGATTTGGTGGAAAATGATGTAAATTTTGCAAGTTTCAGAAAAAAGAATAATTTTAATATGGATGTTTTTGCGTGTGATAGAAGCGTAGCAAGGATAAAAGGAATGATTCAACGTAATGAATATGGTGAAATGTTTTTAAACGATGTACTTGAAATTGACAATTATGCTCATTGTATGTTAGCTGAGGTAAAAGGAGATGGTGGAAAAATCAAGAATGAAAAAAAAATTATTAAAGAAAAGTTTCGTAAAGCTGTACAAATTTCATGCCTAGGAAAGCTTCTGACACCAGAGCAACAGAAGCAAGCAGTGAAAGATAGCAATTATGAGATGATTCGATTAAAGAATGGCGTTAACGATATAAGGCACAAGGAGGAATTTTATAAAGGTAATGTAAATTATGGTATTAATGCTAATCAAAATCAAGGTACTGATTATAGAGCAAAGCAAGATGTAAAACAAAACAATGTTAGCATTGGATTTGGTATGAGTTAATATCGAGCTTTTCCACTTGACATTTATTTGTAAATGGTCAATATATTTTCAGATTTACCGACTTTATCATGTTTGCGAACGATAGCTATAAAAAAATTACCCGAAGAAAAACCCGCGTGGTGAGCGTTGGAGACGTAAAAATTGGAGGAGATAATCCGATTATAGTTCAGACCATGACAAATACACACACTCATGATGCAAAAGCTACAATCAAGCAAATAAGAAAATGTGTTAAAGCCGGTGCGGAATTAATCCGTGTATCGGTTCCCGACGTTGCTTCGACCCAGGCTTTGGCTCAAATTGTAAAAGCTTCCCCTGTTCCGATAATCGCCGATGTACATTTTCATTA
>CANDYN010000073.1 GCA_947424985.1 Rickettsiales bacterium
TTAAGCGACTTGAAAAAGAACTTGAAGATCTAAAAAATGAGTTCAAAAAATTACAACAAAACGAAAAGGAAGCGGGGGGACAGAGTAAAGAATCACAAAACGCAACAAAGAAAGCGAAGAAGCAAGACAACTTTGATGATATAACAGAAGCATCAGAGTTTGAATATGACAAAAAAGATTACACACTTGAAGTAAAAGAATTACCCGAGGAATTGGATAACAGTGACGTTGAAACTCAAGCAGGAGATTTTAATCACAGGACGATTCAGGATGATTTTGACATAGCAGACCGTGTCTATGGTCGCAAAAAAGAAGATCTCGAGATGAATGAGAATAAGTATCAAAGAGATGATTACGCTATAGGGGAGGAGCGAGAAGATGTTCCGCAAAATGATACACAGAAAATGGCACAACAGCAGGAAAAAACGAAAGAGCAAGATAGCAAAGCCAGAAATGATGCAGAGCAAAAACATGATCAAACAATGTCGTTAGATCCTCAGGGTACGAAACAAGCAAGTAATATAAAAGATGGCGATAAAAAGCCAGAGGCTCAAAGTAATTGGAGGAAGGATATAAAGCTTGATGGCGGAAAGGATACAGACAAGGATACAGATAAAATAAGAGGTCAAGAACGCGGTAAGCCAACTAATATAAAAGATTTTAGAGACGCCGTTAAAAGTAGTAATAAAAAATTCGACGAAATGTTACGTGGCAACAAAATAGATCTTGGTAAAGGTACCAAGTCAGTAACGGGCGGCGGAACTCCAAATATTCCATCAATGCAGCACATTAGTGAAACGCTAAAGAGGTAATCTACCTCCCTCTCTTAAACAATAAACTCGCCATAAACAACGTACAGAAAATATGCACTTCCCAAATGCTATAGGCAAAAATATAAACGGAGAAAATACTCCATGCAAGACAGACTTGAGCCGTGGACATAAATCTATCCTCAGAAATTCCCGAAATTAACCTACGAATAAGTAGGAATAATAGCAATATACCAAAAATGCCAAGCTCAAATAAAATTTGGATTATAAAATTATGCTGATGAAATTCCGGACGCTTGTAAATCGTCAAACCCTGAAGATCGTCACGTAAAACTCCAGTCTCACGAAGCCAAAACTCACGATATTCTTCTTTTGTATACATAACACAAACATCTTCACTTTTGTAAAATTTCGATGACCTTAAGCCATTTCCGGTAATCGGATTTTCAACAATCTTTTTCATGGATGCCTCAAGTATGCAAATCCTATGTTTAAAAGTTAGATGCATATTGGGAACTTTTTGAAAAACCCAAGATGAATCAAGGAAAAACACAGCTGCTATAACTAGCGAAATAATAAAACCGCTTATAAAAAGCAGGAATTTTTTTAGATATTGCCTTGGGAAAAAATAGAAGAATAAAAATACAAAAGGCAAAGTCAAAAGCGAAAATTTCGTCGTAGCAGAGTGATTATTAAACGCTATGATGAAAATTGAAAAATACGCAATTAATATCATAACAATCTGCTTCCATCTTGCATGAAAAATCGCGTCTTTATTCGCAACCATTGAAACAAAAATCGGAATTAAAGCAAAAATAATCTTCCCACCGTAATTAGAATTGGTTCCAAATAAACATATCGAAACGCCAAAAATTAACGCAAACAAGAAACCAATATAAAAATGCCTTTTGATATCAGAGCTAGCGGTAACATTTCGAAAAATTACAATTGCTATAAAATATAAAGTAACAATCTGGAAAAATGCCTTTAACGAATGTAAAATATCGGGAGAAACAAAAACTGCCAAAGCCAGAAGTGATAAAAATTCTATCACATTTTTTTTAAGATCAATCGGATATTTTCTTATATCAAAACTTGCCAAGAGCTTTTCTTTTGCGGCCTTGAAATTGAAAAATAATGATATAAAAATCGCAAAAAAAACAGCCACAAATGGATTGACCTTAAAACCGATTAATGCCGCTGAACTAAAGGATAAAAATTTATAAAGAATGCTCATGCTAATTAAAAATTATTGTGACTTTTGAATTGTCCATTTCACCGTCCAAACCTCTTTTTGAAACTGCATTAGAGCTTGAAACTATCTGAAATTTTTGCGTATTTAAATTGTAAACTGCGCGAGATGCAAAGATTGTTTTTCCAACCTGATCAACCTTAACATTTTTTGAAAATATAACATCTCCGGTCTCAGAATTATACTCCGAAATATCCGACCAAATCTTAACCTTTTGAACCGAATCAAATAAATAAACATGCCCACGCATATCAATCTTTTCAACGTCCGATGAAAACATTTTATGCTCCTGCTTTGTTTGTTTTTGTTTATGTGAATTATCGTTAAAAAAAATATCCACTAAGTCGCAAGTTATAAAATATGTTAAATGTTCGATTTTAACATGTTTTTTTAAGGTAAATAGTTTTTTTTCTATGTCAATAACTGCGCTCTCTCCAAAACCCTTTGTATCCTCATTATTGCTTGAATTTTTTGCATATAAATGCACAGGACCTGCAATATCAATTTGACCTTTATGTTCACCATAAACCGCCAAGCTTCCTTTAATATTATATAAATAATCGTCTTTTGTTCCGTTAATTATCGGCTCTTTTCCGCTCATGGTTCCAAGAGCCATATCAACCACAATCTGTGAAAAATTTGCCTTATTTCCCTCCGTATCAAAAATAACAGGATTCGGATATAAATTCAACCCCTTTCCTTGCTTTAAAGAGCCATGAAGAGAGGTTACAAAAAACTTACGTCCATCTTTTTTTAGAACTAAAGTTGCCGAAATATCTTTTAAATTTGAAGCACCGCTTTCCTCACTCGGCACAACACTTCCGGCTTTAATGCTGACATCTATATCCTTATTAAATAAAATCATAGAAGCGTCAATTGCGTTTAAAGTATCGGAAATATGGACATTTTTTATCTTCATACCATAGTCTCGTGAATTTAAAATTATTCCTAAAATTCTGCTTTTATAATGCAAAACTATCGATGCAAAAATAACAAAAGCTGCAATTACTACAACATATTTAATGGTGCTGCGATATTTTTTGTTGGTTTTTTCAAATTTGTGCAGATTGTGCGTTATTTTTACGCTCATAAAATATCTTTTTTATATTCCTATTGAGTGTGAAAATATTTATCAAGTCTTTTTTTAAATTATAACCCAAAATCTCTTTTGTAACTTTTCTTACGTCAGAATTTGCGTGAATTATATACACAATATCAAAAATAACCTCCGCAATTGCAAAATGAACTTTATTTCCATTTACCAAGAAAACCAAAATATCGCCCGAGCTAATTTCAAATGAAATATCTAAAGCTCCGGAGTTTAACATTAAAAATTCGGTCAAAATTTTATACAAAATTTTCTTTGTAATATTTTTATAAAATTCGGCCAATATAAATTTTTCAAAGCCAACAATGCCAAAATTTCTGAAAACTATTGCAATCAAACCTATACAATCTATTTTTCCACGTAATTTGTAATTTTTATTTGATATAATTCTTAAGGTTTCACAGGTACGATACTCAAAACCGATAAATTTATTTGCGATCATTAAAACTTCTTGCATAAAATATAAAATTCTACGCAAAGAGAACTCACTCAAAATTAAAACCGGAAGCAAAATATTGATACGTTATTTTTTATGATATCTATTAAAATCAATCTTCCTTTCCTCAAAATCAAGACAAAAATCTTGCTTTTGAACGCATTCTATTTTGCCGTCTTTTAACACATGAATTACACTTTCTCCATTTGGAATAATAACATTATCACCTATGCCGATATATAGCTGTACAGCATATTGTCCGTAATATTCATGCACAAGTACATGATGAATATTTTTGCAAGTCGCTTGATCAGAGTCACACAAAATATACAGATGCGCAACTTTGTTTTCCTTAAAAAATTCATCCTTTGTTAAAGATTTTTTATATAAATAAAGCGAAATTGCTGAGTATAAAACAATAACAGATCCGATAATTCCGAGTAATATATGTGACTTTTTCATAAAAAACTTGATTATAATTTTATTCCATATAAGATAGAACTGTGATTTTTACTTGCAAGAAAAATATGCAAAATATTGTAAACATACATTTAATTTCAGATTTTACTTGCGATACCCTGCTTAATATTTCAGGAATTATCAGCTCACAATTTCCAAACGTGAAAATCAACAGAATATTTTGGCCTTTTGTACGCTACGAAGATCAAGTTGCCGATATAATCAAATCCTTAAAAGAAAAACCCGGAATTATCCTTTTTTCAATCCTTGAAGATGCGATTGAAGATGAAATAAGCGAGGCGGTAAAGGATATGCCGGCGTGTAAAATAATTCCTGTGATCGACTATGCCATATCAGAAGTTGCGTCTTTTTTACGTGAAAAACCAAATAAAATCAAGCGAAAATCAAATTTCAACGACGAATATATAAGAAAAATAGAGGCGATAAGATATACAATTAACCATGACGATGGAAGAATGTCCCAAGAATATGGAGACGCAGATATAATATTAATCGGTGTTTCAAGAACATCGAAATCTCCAACAAGTATTTATCTCGCAAATCGTGGTTATAAAGTTGCAAATATCCCATTTGTTTCGGAAGAGCTAATGCCTGAAGAATTAAAAGAATTTGCCAAGCAAAACAAGCCTGTAATTATAGGTCTAACCGTTGAACCGGAAAGGCTTGTTTACTTACGAGATAGTCGAATGAGAACGGACGGAATAGAGGGTTTTCAAATGGCATATAACGATATCTCAAGCGTAATCGAAGAATTGCGAGATTTCAGGCGTTACTGTGGAAAACTTGGATGCCACACTCTTGATGTAACCTCAAAATCAGTTGAAGAGGCGGTTGTTCATATACTTCGTCATCACAACAATATAAAAAGCCTAGATGAAAAGCAATCTTAAACCTTTACATAAAACAAGTAAGGCAAAGCCACACATTCCAAGCCCGAATATTTTACTCAAAACCAATATATACGATAAAATTTTCTTTTTGATCTTATGGAAGATA
>CANDYN010000074.1 GCA_947424985.1 Rickettsiales bacterium
CACAATCGTCAAATCAATATAATCAAATCGGATCATATGACCCTAATCAATACCAAAGGCAGCAAAATCAGTTCAATGTAAAACAAGAGGATGGGCAAAAACAAGAAAGCTATCAAGGTCAAAATTTTGATAATAAAAACAAGAGAAAGCCCGGTCAAGCTGGTATAAATCAATCGTTTTATGATAATGAAAAGTCTGCTAATGATAAACGAAATAATAACCGAGGAGGATTCGGTGGAATGCAATAGTACATCTAACCCCTCTCCAAAGGGAGAGGGTATGGGGGTGTTGAGCAAAGCAAGTTCGGTGAAGTAAACATAGTCAGCATAGAGAATGATAATTGTAAAGAACCCCACTCTTGACTTTTAAAATACTTAATTTATATTAATATCAATGTTCTTTGTTTATATATGGACCTTGCCCTAAAAATAGCCTTCTTATCGTTTAGTATCCTTGGTTTTGTTATCGCAATATACGGCGTCTATACCAATATCAAAAATGGTGATTATAAAAAACATTTCCGTGCGAAACATGGCTAGATTAAATACGAAATTCTGGAAAATTTTAGCAGAAATGTTTAGCTATTTTGGACTAATAACTTCATTTGCCGGGAAAGAGGTTTTCGGTTCATTTTTTAATTCAATACTGTTATTTTGCTTAGCAGTTATCGCAATCTGTATAGTTCAGGTTACTCTCATGTGGGATGGAGATTAGTTTTTTGTATGATAAACCCCGGTGAAATCGCAAAATACCTCTTTAAAAAACATTACGCAATAGATAAAAATGAAATCTCCCTAAATGATGTCCTAGTCGCGAGAAATAATCGCTTTCAAACCGATCCGTATTGGAAAATATGGAAACAATACGGTGAATTCTTCGGCTTCGTTGAAGGCTTTTTTCATAAACTCGATGGAACCAATCAATTGTATAAAATCCCTGAATCGGAAAGACAAATCTTTACCTCTCCAAGCTTAATCCTGTCTAATTTTTCATCAGGTGATGACCTCGCAAAATACCTAAAATCAAATAAAATACTCCGTATGGTCAATCAAAGCGCAAAAAATATTTATACTGCCTCTCAAATTCTACTTCCGCAAAATAAAATACCAAAACCAAACTCAATTGATGATCTCATGAAATTCTCAGGCTATGGAAGAAAAATCGCAAATATGACCATGAATCTTGTTTTTGATATCCCAAGAATCGCAATCGATGTCCGAGTCTTTCGTGCCGCAATAACCCTCGGTCTTCTCCCTGAATCACTCTCGCAAAACCTAAAATCCGATAAAAATAAACTCCTCGCCGAAAATATCCTCCATCAAACTTTTCAAAACTCAATCTTCCTAATCGAAATGGACTACCTCCTTTTCTGTGAAGGCGGTAAAGCTAAATAGTCCTTGATTTTTTAAATATATATTGTTATGATTAATTAACGTTTTCTTTATAATATGGATCTTGCAGTTAAAATGGCATTATTGTTATGCGGTATTACCGGACTTGTTGCTGTACTATTCGGCATCTATACCAATATCAAAAATGGTGATTATAAAAAACGCTCTCATATAAAGCATGTCTAAATTTAATGTAAAATTTTACAAAACTCTAGCAGAAATGCTGAGTTATCTTGGTCTTATTACTTCCTTTGTGGGAAAAGAGCTCCTTGGATCTTTCTTTAATGTGATGTTGCTGTGTACTTTTATCATTATTACATTCTGCATAATCCAAGTGACTCTCCTCTGGGACGAAGACTAAACCCAAAATCCATCTTGACTTTTAACATACTTAATTTACCATAACATAAAATATATTTTATGAGAATATGAAAATGAAATTGTCCCAAAAAATAATAGATGACCTAGCCGAACTTGGTTTTAAAGATACACAAAGCTGGACCCTGGCACAGGCGATCGAAGCCCTACAAGAGTCTGGACTTGAAAAATGGTACTATAAAATCCTTATTTCTCTTGGCGGAATTGTCGTGGGCGTTGGAGGCTTAATTGTTGCAATCCTGAAATAGTTCCTCATTGCTTTACCTTTGATGAATATCAAATCCAAAGCCTTGACTTTTAAAATCCTTAATTTATTGTGCCATTATATCTTTTTCCTATGATATGAAAACAAAAAATATTTTTGATGCAATACATGATTTGGTCGATAGCGGTTTTACAAGAGAAGAAGCCGAAGCGCAAATTAAAAGTATGGATAAATTTATTACAACCGAGAGCGAACAAATGTTTAATAGAATGTCAATGTATATTACCATTAAACTTGGAGCAATTATGACAGCCGGATTGACTATTATAGGCTTTCTGGTAATGTTTAAGCATTGAATTATTGCATAAAATTTCCCATTTCTGCTTCCAAAATAAAACCCCCTGTAATATAAGATAAATCCGCTAACGCTAAAACCACCTTGACTTTTAAAATACTTAGTTTATTATCGTAAAACTGAATTTATATAGAATATGAAGGTTGAAGTGACAAAAGATACATTGCAAAAATTGAGCGGTGGCGGTTTCTCCGAAGAACAAGCTTGGAGATTGGCAGAAGCGGTTGATAAGCTTGCGCAAGAACATATCAAAGAAAATAGACGTGAAATAATTATATCCTTTGGTTCCATGATAGCCGGTGCAAGTATTTTTATTCTTACCGGAGTTGGCTTGATGATAGCTTTAGCGAAATAGTGTGTAAAATTTCAATTTCCTGCTTCCAAAATAAAAACCCCTGTAATATAAGATAAAAATAAATATCTTGATTATTATTTTTTGTAAATAATCATTCCTTGCCTCGGCTAGTTATTTTTTTACAATGAAATTTGATTTTTTGAAATTTCGAAATCAAAACCAAAGCCTCAAATTTGATGAAAATAAAATTCTGGCCCTCCTTAAAAATAGAGAAATAGATGAAAATTTTATTGCTCAATTCCTTGAAGATTTTAAGAAAAAAAAACCAACCTCCGATGAAGTCGCCTTTGAAATGCTTCGAAGTGCACTCCTCAAATATATCTCCGAATGTGTCTCAAATTTTGTTATAGATGATACTGTTTCCCCAAATATTATTGCAATTCTGGGGCTTAATGGCTCAGGGAAAACAACCTCCTCGTTTAAAATGGCAAACCTGTTGCATGAACTTAATTGGAAAGTCGGCCTGGTTGGCTGTGATATAATAAGAGATGGTGCAAAATTTCAATTTCAACACCTCAAAAATGCCTGTGACTCAAGATTCCGTGCAAATGTTAAAGATGATAATGAAGATATTTTTCAATTCCTGAAACGTGAAATCGATGACGCTATAAACGAAAAATTTGATGTCCTGATCCTTGATCTGCCCGGTCTTGTGATCGGAAATATTGATACCCTTAATTATATATCCTCACTTATAAAATATGCTAAAAAGCTTGTTCCAAAAAATGCCTTTTCCTCAATATTTATCGCAGATTGCAATATAGGAAGTGAATTCTTCTCCCAAGCAATGTTTGCCCAAGGAGCAGTGAAAATCGATGGATTGTTCCTCTCAAAGTTCGAAACAACCCGTAAAATCGGAAAAATTCTATCCGCAAGTAAAGAAATGAAAATCCTAATCTCCGGAATCGGAAGCGGCGTTGGAATCGATGATATAATGCCCGCAAAAGCCGAAATTATTCTTGATAGAATGATGAATATAGATGTAATAAAGTCCGATTGATTTTCCTACTTGAAATTTATTTTTAAATACCGTAAACTTGATTTTTAAGGCTTTTTTATGAAAACACAAATAAATCAAACAAATGAGAATAATGCTCAGGCATGGAAAGAAAATTTAATAAACTATGCCTATTACTTGATTGGTGATAACCCAGAGAAGCGTGCAATGACCAAAGAACCTATGCCAGGAAATTATGAGGAATGGATGTGGCACGCTAATGCAATACTGAATTTTAAGGAAAATCTAAATTATCTTAAGAAAGATACAAATGATTTAAATATACGGATATCTCAAATATCTATGTATCATGGAGCATTAAACACATTTAAACGTGATATGATTGCAGCCCTTTGTCAAGATATGCAAGAGAGAATCTTAAGTAAAGAGCTGAATGATAATGATGCTAAAGTATACTATATGGGAGAAAATCCAAGTATAAGTCAAATGGAGAACTTTAATACTATGCTTGAAGTGGCACAGTATAATATACGAGAGAATATTCCCATGAATAAATCAATTACATGGAAAGCAGAATGTGGTGAGGCTATTCGTAACGAAATCATACCAGAGGAATTTCGTGCGCTTAGAATGAATCAGCCAAGGCAAATGAATAATAGCAAAATCTTTAATCAAGGAAAACCCAATGAAAAGGTTGTAAAATGGAAAAATGGGATGATACAGGGTTCGCAAATTGTACCATCGAGCAGTAATGTTAGTCAATGTTTAAGCGGTTCGAAACGGATGAAAAAAAGAATCTTCGAAAACCATGAAAAATATAATAATCAATATCAAAATCCTATGAGTGCGAAGAAGGTAGGCTCTCAGAGTAGTTCGTTTATTGATGACAATAAGAAGAACTCTAGATTATTTCAGTCTCGTTGATAAAAATACTATTATTCTATAATACTAAATTCCCCCTCCAAATGGAGGGAGGTTTGTCGTACAATTATTTTTCCATTTTCTGCTTCCAAAATAAAAACACCTGAAATACAAGATAAAATAAATAAATTTTTTGAATAAATTGCTTCGAGAATTATTAGTCTCCGTCCCACAAAAGAGTAGTCTGAATTATACAAATCAGAATCGCAGCTCCGCAAAACGGAATAAAATACTCTACAATAGAATACTTGTTCATTGCAAACGAAATAGTCAAAGCAAAAACACCAACCATTTGCTAAACTGCGTTTAGCGAGCTCAGCTACGCTTCGGTTCTGCTATTATTTTATAAAATTTGTATTATATCTAGACATGTTTTGCGTGAGAATGTTTTTTATAATCACCGTT
>CANDYN010000075.1 GCA_947424985.1 Rickettsiales bacterium
GGACGAACTATGGTTGCAATAATTGAAAACTATCAAAACGAGGATGGATCGATAAATATTCCAAAAGTTTTGGTTTCGTATATGGGGGGAGTTGAGGTTGTTGGCTAAAAAGATGTCGGTAAAAGGGATTTTAATTTTGGCATGACTATATTTAGTAAATGCAAAACACATCGTTATACATTAACGCGAACGTGGAATAATGAATTGCCAACACTTGTTTATATTTGCCTTAATCCGTCCAATGCAAATGAAATTGATAATGATCAGACTATAAATAAATGCATTTCAATTGCAAAGTCAAATAACTTTGGTAGCATTTGCGTTGTCAATCTATTTAGCTTTATTGCTACGAATCCAATTGAATTGCTGAATGTAGAATTGCGGGTTGATGATGTACAGGTGGATTATATTCAAAAAATTATTCACAAATATAATAATTTTTGCCTTGCATGGGGAAATGTGGTATGTAATAAAAATATCAAAAACATTGCAATGGATAGAATAGATTTCATTTTGAATTTACTACAAGAAAATGATAAAAATATTTATTGTATCAAAAGAAATAAAAGCTTGCAACCAAAACACCCATTGTATTGTAGTGGTGGCTCTGTATTGATACAGCTAGTGGTGGGTGATATTGGACTCGAACCAACGACCTTTACGATGTCAACGTAACGCTCTAACCAGCTGAGCTAATCACCCTCGCTTTCAGGATAAATGATATTTTTTAATAGTCAATTATTTTCAGTGAAACACTTCAAAACTTCTTCTTTGTCGCTAAAGTGTATTGTTTTGTTGCCAATTATTTGGTAAGTTTCATGTCCTTTTCCGGCAATTAATACAACGTCATCTTCTTTTGCATGCTCAAATGCGTATTTTATTGCATTTGCACGGTCGTCAATTTCACAAAAATTTCCGAAAAACCCTTCATTTTCGAGGGCAAAAAGCATTACTCTTTTGTATGGAAAATTTTGTAAATCATGTAGCTTTTCCTGTTTTTTTTCAACAATTCCCTTGATTATTTGCGATCTAATTTCAGCCGGATCTTCCCCTCTCGGGTTGTCGTCTGTTATTATTGTAAAATTGGCTATGGATGTAGAAATTACACCCATTTTACCTCTTTTGTCCAAATCTCTTTCACCCCCGCAACCAAAAACGCAAAAAAGCCGTCCTTTTGTAATTTTTCTGAGTTCCAAAAGTGCCTTTTCAAGCGCATCTGGTGTATGAGCATAGTCGATGAAAAAATTTGTAAATTTTTCTCCATTTTTAACTCTTTCAAGGCGTCCCGTTGGTGCTGAAAGTTTTGAAATTATTGATGTGGCGTCGGAAATATCGATATTAACAGATAGTAAAAATCCAATTGTACAAAGTAAGTTGTATACCTGGAATTCTCCCATTATGCTGGTAACGAAGCTATATTGTTTGCTTTGATATTCGAATATAACATTTTGTTCCAAATTTTCTTGTTTGATCTCACATATTTTTAAATCACCGGAAAATCCATACGTGATCTTATTTTTACATAGCGTTTTTGTTAAAATTTGTTTTGATTTTTCGTCATCAGAGTTTACAATACAAAATCCATCCGGTTCGATGAAATCTGTAAATAATTTTAACTTTGCATCGAAATATTTTTCCATATTACCATGCATGTCAAGATGATCTTGTGATAAATTTGTGAATCCCGCAGTTTTTATTTTTAAAAAGTCGATTCTTTTTTGCTCGATTCCGTGACTTGATGCTTCAAAAATTGCATAATCACAGTTGGCTTTCGTTTTTGCGGCATGTAAAATTTCGTGAAGTGTGGCAACATCTGGTGTTGTTAGAGTTTCGTTTTTAAATTTATCAAATATATGTTCATACTTACTTGGTCCAAAAATCCCTATTGTTCCTATGTATACGCAGTTTTTGCCAAGCAAATTTAACGCTTGCCAAACGAAATATGCCGTGGAAGTTTTTCCGTTTGTTCCTGTAATTGCCATTAAATTGGCCGGTTTGTCGCTGTAATTTTTTAAAATTTCATCTTTTAATGCAGTAAAAACATTGTTTGCTTTTTCGATATCAAATTTTGGAAAATCATAGCTTGCAACGACTCGACTTGCTCCATTATCTATAGCGTTTTGGATATAAATTCTTGCCCTCATTTCATCTTGTTCAAGGCAAAAAAACGTATCACCTTTTAACACTTTTTTTGAATTAATTTTTATACCCATAAAAATAATAATTTAAGTGATTGGTTAGATATTTTAAAATAAAAGTCAATATTTATTAAAAAGCTTGCAAAATAAAATTTTTATGTTTTGTTTTCATAAGTAATTTTTCGTTCATGGATACTAGAAATATTGAAAATTATAACTTCTCAAAAACAGAAAAAAAGTGGCAAAAAAAATGGAATGAGGATGATGTTTTTTCAAAACAGGATGGAAAAAATAAATATTATGTACTTGAAATGTGGCCATATCCATCGGGAAATATTCACATGGGGCATGTGTTAAATTATACGATTGGTGACGCCGTTGCGAGGTTTAAAATGGCAAATGGGTATAGTGTGTTAAGGCCTATGGGGTGGGATGCTTTCGGTTTGCCTGCTGAAAATGCTGCGATTGAAAATAAAGTTAGCCCGAGAAAATGGACACTTGAAAATATACAAAAAATGAAATCACAAATCGAAAAAATTGGTTTTATGATAGATTGGAAAAGAGAAATATCGACGTGCGATCCTTCGTACTATACACATCAACAAAAGCTTTTTATTGATTTATTTAATAACGATCTTGCATATCAAAAAGAATCGCTTGTGAATTGGGATCCGATTGATCAAACCGTGCTTTCAAACGAGCAGGTTGTTGATGGAAGAGGCTGGCGTTCCGGAGCAATTGTTGAGAAAAAAACGTTAAAGCAGTGGTTTTTTAAAATAACAAAATATCAAGATGAATTGCTTTCTGAAATCGACAATCTTTCGGGCTGGCCTGATAAAATTCGAAGCATGCAAAGGAACTGGATTGGGAAAAGCGAAGGTGCAGAAATTGACTTTAAATTTGACAATTTTATTGAAACTGAGAATTTTATTTTAAAACCATTATCAGTCAGTGATTTAGATAATTTATTTTCGCTTTACAGCGACGCAGATGTAGTGAAATTTTCACAAAAATTTTGTAAAACAAAAGCCGAAGCTGAAAAATATTTGAACGAATATATTAAGGAATGGAACAACAAAGGTATTGGAAAATATGGTGTTTTTTGCAAAGAAACTGGTGAGTTTGTCGGAAGAGCGGGTCATTCTTTTTTTGAAGATGACAATCGTGGATCTTCAATTTCTTTAAGCTACTTTTTACATAGGAAATTTCAAAAACAGGGCTTTGGATATGAAATTGCGAGAGCTATTTGTTCTAAAGTATTTAAAGGTGAATATGATCAAGTTTCGATTGGAATAATGCCGGGTAATCTTGCATCTGAAAAATTGGCAGCAAAACTTGGTGCAAAATTTGATAAAGAGATTGATATAAATGGCATAAAATATAATAATTTTTTACTTAAAAAAAGCAACTTTTTAGCTGGAAATAATATAGATGATGAAGTCGATAAAATTAAGGTTTTCACGACTTGCCCAAATACGCTTTTCGGATGTTCTTTTGTCGCAATTTCGCCGCAACATGATCTTGCCAAAAGACTTGCAAAAACTGATGTAAAAATCGCGGAATTTACTGATAAATGCAGCAAAGGTGGAGTGAGTGAAGCGGAAATTGAAACGCGTGAAAAAGAGGGAATTTTTACTGGAATTTTTGTTCAAAACCCTGCTGAAAAAATAGCAAAAGAAAAGGGGTTTGAAATAATGGGTGTAAAAATTCCAGTATTCATCGCAAATTTTGTTCTGATGGATTATGGAACCGGGGCGATTTTTGGTTGCCCGGCTCACGACGAACGAGATTTTGAATTTGCGAAAAAATATAATCTTCCGATCAAATCTGTGGTTAAAAAGACTGAAAATATTATATTTGAAACGGAAAATTTTTATGTAAGAAAATTTGAAAAATCGGATGCCGAAGAAGTATTTAAATTGCATTCGGACGAAAAAGTAATGGAATTTTTATCATCAAAAGCAAAAACAATCGATGACGCAATAAGTTCAATCGAAAAATGGGAAAAATTTCAAAAAGAATGGGGGTTTTCAAGTTTGGCTGTGTTTAAAAAAGATACAAACGAATTTGTCGGACGCGTTGGATGCTGTAAATCTGACCCAAAAAATCCCGAGAGAATGCCCATTGAGTCTATTGAAATCGGATATGTTTTGCATCAAAAATTTTGGAAAAAAGGATATGGAGTTGAGCTTGCAAAAGCGATTACAGCTTGGGTTTTTGAAAATGTTTCAAATACAAAAGAGGTTTTTGCTTCGACTTGTTTTGATAATATTTCATCGCAAAATATTTTACAAAGGCTAGGTGGGAGATTTGAAAAAGAAATAACGACTGATAGCTATGGGCATGAAAAAATATTTAAAATCTCAGCCCGTGATTTTTATGAAAAAACAGCGGAAAAGTTTAATAAAAATGCAATTGTGTCAACCAAAAGAACACATTTGAGAGATATCTCGGAGCAAGATTTTGAAAATATCGAAAAACTACACGCAAACAAGGATGAGATTGAGCTTTTCAAGGGGTGTAATTTGGATACGAAATATATAATTTCAAACAAAGCTGGTAAGAGCGAGTTTGCAATTATAAATCGTGAAAATGGAGATTTTATCGGACGTGC
>CANDYN010000076.1 GCA_947424985.1 Rickettsiales bacterium
GCTCCGATTTTATTTTCTGATAAATTTGCCATTTCTCCCTTTGAAAGTGTTCACAAAGTTCGAATTGAATCTGTATTACGTTTTGATTTAATGGAAACAAAAGTTCTCGAACAAGATGTGTATGCAAGATATTTAAAGCCGATTATTTTTTAGCTTTTTCAAAATTTATCAAGGCTTCTTTGAAATCACTTCCGCCTAAATATTTTCCAAAATCACCGTTTGATCTGATGATTCTATGACATGGAATCACGATTGGCAGTGGATTTTTAGGGCATACACTTGCGACTGCTCGTATTGCTTTTGAGGTGCAATTTTCAGCAAGTTGTTTGTATGAAATAACTTGTCCATATTCAACTTTTGACATTTCTTCCAGTACATTTTGTGAAAAATCTGTCATATTTTGGATTTTAAATGGTATCGAAAAGACTTTTCTTGCACCAGATTCGTATTCAGAAAGCTGTTTCAAGGATTCAAGTAAGATGTCAGTACTTTTTTCTAAAGCGTCTATTTTTTCAGGTGTGAAAGATATTTTAATTAAAAAGCCATTCTCTTCGTAGATAAAAAGATCGTGTGAAAAAAGCTTGGTTTTAGTGAAGTAAATCATCTAATCGTCCAAACAAATGGTGAAACAGCTCCCATGCTGGTTTTTATCGTTCTTATTTCCCGTCCTGATATGTCAATCATTTTAAGTTCAGGCTTTGAGATTGATGACTTTTTGTATGAAAATAATATTGCGTCTGAGTTTGGCATCCAAGTGGGATTTTCAAGCATATAAGACGAAAACAAAATTTGTTCATCTGTTCCATCCGGACGAACAATTCCTACATGGAAAAGTTTGTTTCTAAGTTTCGTAAAGACTATCCATTCTCCATCAGGTGACCATTTTGGTTCAGCATATACTCCATCGTTTCCAACTAGCATTTCCTCACTGCCTCCATTAACGCTCATTCTGTATATATTTCTACGTTGATTTTTTCTTGATTCAAAGACAATTTCATCGTCATTTGGCGAAAGACTTGGGGATGTGCAAATATCGTCGCTTATAATGGTTTGAACACCATTAACAAAAGATATTTTGATATCACTTGATTGATTTGCTTCATTGTTTTCGGTATATACAATGCACTTTCCGTTACCGCAAAGACTTGGGGACGTTATAAATTTGTTACTTGCAAGATTTGAATATAGGCTTGATACGTCTATTCCTTTTCCACTCATTGCATTTATTGCCTTGATGTTTGAAATACCGTTTGATGAATCTATGTAAAACAATGCTAAGTTTTTAAAGTCCATAACGGGATTGTTTAAAAGTCCACCGGAAAGTATTAATCTTTCGCCGTATCCATCTTGATCGATTACGTATATACTGGTTTTTGATTTTAGATTTTTAACTGTATCATTTGATATAAAAAAGATCTTTGATTGAAAATATCCGGACTTTCCTGTAATTGCATAATACGCAATATCCGAAGCTACATGTCCTGTTTTTCTGGTATTTTTTGTATTAAAAGTATATCTTTTTTCGGCCAAAATTTCGTTTGCCTTGACTCCATACACTTTAACTTCTATGTAATAATCACCGGTTTCGACGTTTTTTGGTGCGATATTTATATTTATATTATACAATATATTCTCATATTCATATTTTTTGATATCTATTATGTGTGTATCGGTTTCATAATCAAACTTTCCTTTAAAGTCTATATCAATTGTGCTTTTCATGTCGCCTTCTATAATTGTTGCAATTTGGTTTAAAATTTTATCAGCCTCGGGACTTTTATAATCCACTTGCCCAATTTTTGAAAGTGAAATAGGTATTTGAGAGCCATATATTTTATCAATCTCGATTTTATCCAAATAACTTGCATTTGTAAGATTATTAAAGAAAAATATCGATAAAATTATTGGTAAAACAGTTTTTTTCATATTAAAATAAGATATCAGCGGAACTTTTAGCATAATTTGTTATATTACCGGCACCCATAAATAATATAACATCGTTTTCATTTAAATCAAGTTTTAAAAGTTCTTTTTTGACGGAGTCTATATCAATTTGCGATACATTCTTGCACTTCGATTTATTTTTTACATTTTCAATGAAGTTTTTGATATCAACACCATATATGTTTTCTTCGCTAGCTGCGTATATATCACATATCATTAAGTAATCAAGTCCATCAAAACAAAGTGAGAATTCTTCAAATAGCTCGTGAGCTCTTGAATATCGATGTGGTTGAAAAACACCAATTAATCTTCCTTTTTTGTTTGTGCATTCGCAAAATTTCTTTGCGGCTTTTATTAGTGCACATGCTTCGGCTGGATGAACAGCATAATCATCAATAATTAAAGCATTTTGCATAGTTCCAACTTGAGAAAATCTTCTCTTTACTCCTGAGAAATTTGCAATTGCCTTGATAATATCCTCTTTTTTACATCCAGCCTCAAGAGCAGAGGCGAAAACTCCCGTTAAATTCTGAAAATTATGTTCTCCATAAAGCTTGCTTTTTATTTCAAATCTTTCGTTATTGTGAATTATTTCAAAAATTGAGTACCCATCGTGATATTGAGCTTCTTTTCCGGTAACAAAATCAGCTTTTTCATTATATCCGTAAGTTACGATTTTTTTGCCGGCTCTTTTTGCATCGTTTCCAATTTTTTCAAGTCGTGCGTCATCGATACAAACAATACTTACTTTCGATCTTTCAACGGCGCCGCTGAATAGTTTTTCAATATTTTCCATGGTTTTGTAATATTCCATGTGTTCTTTTGCTATGTTTGTCAAAAGTGAAATTTCGGCATACGAATCTTTAAATGAGCCATCTGATTCGTCAGCTTCAAAAACAATATACTCTCCAAGTCCAAGTCTATAATTTGCGTTATAGTGATTCATAATTCCACCTGAAATTATTGCCGGATCTTTTTTACAAAAATCAAGCACAAGACCCAAAATGGATGTACTTGTCGTTTTGCCGTGTGCGCCTGAGACCAAAATCCCTTTATATTTTTCGGCAACGATTCTTAGTGCATCGGATCTATGTATTACCGGAATTCCAAGTCTTTTTGCTTCGATGATTTCCTCGTTTTTATCCAAATTGACAGCACTTGTGTAAACTAGACATCCGGCATTTTTTATCATTTCTTTATTGTGTGGAAATCTTGCGTCAATTCCCTCGGCTTTCATGATTGAGATTAACTCCGAATCAAATTTATCGCTCCCTTGAACTTTAAATCCGTTTTTATTCATAAGTCTTGCGATGGCGCTCATACCAATTCCTCCAATTCCGCAAAAGTGTATTGTTTTGTCTTTTAAGTAATCTTTATTTATTTCCTTGATATTAAAATTATTCATCTTATTTATAAAGTGATTTTGGTTAATTATGAAAAGTTTTTTTATTAAAAACAAGGTTTTTTTAAAATATTTTTTCTTTATTCTGTTATTGGTTTTATTTGATCAAGGCTCAAAGTACGTTGCAATTTACGGTTTTAAAAAGATATGCCAGGATTTATTTTTTACGTGTTCGAAGGAGATTTTACCGTTTTTCAGCTTTAGCTTTGTTTGTAATCAAGGAGTTAGCTTTGGAATGTTGCACGGGATTCAGAATGCAAATTTTATTTTGCTTTTTGTAACTATTTTAATACTTGGGATTTTTATTTACTTTTTAAAGAAATCACGGGATAATCTCGAAAGATTTGCATTTTTATTTATAATAGGCGGGGCGTGTGGAAATATTATTGATCGCATGACAACTGGTTGTGTTATTGATTTCTTGCATTTTTATTACAAAGAATATCATTTTCCGGTGTTCAACATTGCAGACTCATTTGTTACAATTGGTGGCTTTTTGATGTTTTTTGCTGAAGTGAAAAAGTTTTATATTGGTAAATTTGGTAAAAAAATATGAAAATTTTAATTATTATTGGGTTATTTTTTATTGCGTCTTGTCGGTGTAAAAATAAAGCAAAGGTTTTACAGGAAAGGCAAGAGCAGATCGCGGAAATTGAGAAAAAACACGGAAAAATTTTACCACCTTTGATTGAAGATGTTCCGGATTTTAGTGAATGCTCTTCTTGACTTTAAAAAAATCCATGTTTTAATTTTGTAATATCGTTTTTTGCATGATAGAAAAAATAAATAATCTGATTATGCATAATATTTTTGGCATTCCTTTCGCCGTTTTATTCATTTGCTTAAGTGGGATTTATTTACTTTTTTATTTAAAGTTTATAAATTTTAGAAAATGCAGAGAGGATATTGAAAAATCTAAAGAAAATCAGCATGGAATCTCAAAATTACAAGCTTTCGCTTCAGCCTCTGCGGGAACTCTTGGAATTGGAAATATTTTTGGAGGGGCAATGGCTGTTACCGTCGCCGGGGCAGGAGCATTGTTTTGGATTTGCGTTTTTGGAATTATCGCATCAATAATAAAGTTTTGCGAAGTATATTTAGGACATAAATTCAGAATAATTGATGGAAAGTTAATTTCTGGTGGGTCATTTTTGTATATTAAAAATGCACTGAAATTTAAATATTCAAAACACTTAGCAATTATATATTCTCTAGTGTTTATCGTAGCTTATATCGGCGCAGGAACTTTTCAGGTAAATCAAATTGCGTCTATGGCAAAGGTTTCTTTTGAGACTTTAAAGCCGGAAATAGTTGCAAATTTGAATATGATAATATCAATTCCAATCGCGCTTTTTACGTGCTTTTTCCTTTTTGGTGGAATTAAGAAGATAGCAATAGT
>CANDYN010000077.1 GCA_947424985.1 Rickettsiales bacterium
TTGATATAGTAATAGCTGGCGAAAGTTTACAATTAATGAAAATGATTGAACAAGACCTTGGGCATGATTTAAAAAATGCAAAAGTTAAAGATATTTTTGAATCAATTGAGCCATCAAGATATATTGCGTATGAATCAAAGCATGACGATGCATCGGCAAGGGTTTTACATGCAAAAATGCAACTCGAGGCGCTTTCCGATGAATATGAAGTTTTAACAAAAAGCAAACCTACCAACTTAGAACTTTTGGCAAAATTTCGCCTTCCTGCTACAAATTTTGACGACTATTTATCAATAGTTATGGATTCAAATAAAAATATCGAAGCAAAAAGAGCAATAGTTGAAATGCTTTCTGCGGCAAAATTCGCATCTTTTGCTGATATCTTCTTACCGAGACTTTCTTTGTCATATCAAGATCAAAAAATTGTCTACGCCTTTTTAAACGGAGCAAGGGTGAGCGACAAAAGAACGGTATTTGAGGCATCTTTTAATCTTTACGATAGGGGGGATAAAATTAATACTGCAGTAAAAGCAAGTATCTACAAAAGGATAAACGAACGTGAATTTGAACTTTTAAAAAAAGAGCTCCAAATTAGTGCAAAAAAACTTTGGTCAAATCATCACTCGTTTTTAATTTTAGAAAAATCAAAGAAAAAAGATGTTCAAATTGAGGATAGAAACTTACAAATTGCGTCCGAAAGACTTAAAAAAGGTTCGATATCTTTTATTGATTATTTAAAAATTAAAGTAAGTTTTTATAACGCCAAAATAAACTATCTTAATACATATCGTGAGTTTGTATTAAATTATTATACAATCTTGAGCCTTTGTTAGCCAAGTTCTTCTTCGTTTTTTCTTCTTAAAACAAGTCCGAATTGTTCATCTTGCGTAATAAATTCTTGATCTGAACTTCCCGAAACCTCGATCAATTCTATATATTTTCTAACCTGCCCCACTCTTTTTGCACGCGTAATTAATTCTTGCCCAATATAACAGCCTTTGTTAAAATCGACTCCGTTAATTTCTTCAAATCCATATTCCAAAATTATAGATTTTTCAGTTTGTAAAAACCTTCCATCGACAATTTTATTTTGAATTAGAATTGAATTATATTCATTATCACTAGATATCCCTGATTCATTTTTCTTCACTATATTTCGAAATCCAAGAGCTTCATTTCTCGTATCTTTAAAGGAAAAAAATGAATTCTCTTCAGGGTTTTCTGTTATTAAAATAGAATAATCATCGCATTTTTCAAGAGATATATTGCGTCTTAATTTATATTTTTTAATAAAGGAAGCAAAATTTTCAGCAAAAACGTCTGCAATATCAATAAAATATGCCTTTTCATCAATTTTTGCAATAAATAAATCAAATAAAAACTTTCCGGATGAATTTAAAATTGCCGTATATATTGATTTTTGCGTGTTAAGTTTTTTCATGTCGCTCGTTGTAAGTCCTTGTAAAAAATCGATAATATCATCCCCTTGCAATTTAAAAATTTGCCTATTTGATAAGTAAAGTCGCATATTTTTTCAAAAGATATTTTTTTATAACATTGAAATTTTTTAATGCAAGTAAATATATTATAGGGGTTGACGAAGCCGGTCGCGGAGCTATGGCCGGTGAAGTTTTTGCCTGCGCTTGCGTTATTTTCGACAAAGATTTTGCATTTTTTGAGCAAAACGTTAAAGACTCAAAAAAAATACCAAGAAATAAACGTGACAATGTAAGGGCTACGCTTGAAAAAAAATGTTTTTTAAAAATTGCCTCGGCCAACATATTTGAAATTGAAGAAAAAAATATATTAAATGCAACAATGCTTGCAATGAACCGTGCCATTGATGGGCTTTTGGCGGAGCATAATTTGGAAAATTATGAAATAATAATCGATGGAAATCGTACACCGCGAAATGGAGCTGAAACAATTATAAAAGGAGATGATAAATTTTTCGAAATCGCTGCTGCATCAATTTTTGCAAAAACAGAGCGAGATCGTGAGATGATAAAATATGCTGCAAAATTTCCAAATTATGATTTTGAAAAACATTTTGGATATGGAACAAAGGCACATTTTGATGCAGTTTTAAAGCATGGACTTTGTGAAATACATCGAAAAACTTGGTTTAGAAAGGAAAAAAATCAAGATTTATTTTTTACCTGATAACGCTTAAAAAATTTGATTTTGTTGCATCGCATATAGCTTTAACCAAAACCTTTTGATTATCAGATTTATAAATAATTCCAACCGGAACTCCAGATAAAAATGCGGTATCTGTGGACATGGTATAGACTATTTCACCAATTTTTGGAGGAATTTCAAATCCGATTATCTCAAGTCCAGCCTCGATATCATTTTTTAAAATACCACGAGAAGCACTGATCGAAGTTGTAACGGGTATGAATGATTTTTCATCATTTATCAATATTACTTTTGCAATATTCTCGTCTGAAAATATAACACGACCGGCAAGACCGGACGAACAAAGCACAGACGAATTTTCCTCTATCCTTACACCTTTTGTTTTTATAATTGCAACTCCAGATTGTTTTGAGATATAAGATACTTCAAAATTTTGTACATTGTGTGAAATACCAAGATTCTTCTGTAAAAGATTTTGCGTATCATAATGTTTATGCCTCTCAAGTTCTTTTAATATCATATATTCCTCCATTTTTTTGTTTTCTTCGCGCAATTTACTGTTTTCTTTGTATACCAAGCTCATATCAGCTGCTAAATTAATTGAATATTTTATAAAAGTGACCGGAGAATAAAAAATATTTATAATTGAATTGCAAGTAAATACAGCGTAGGACTGAATAAATTCAATTTCTTTTTTGTTTGTTTGAGAGAAGTATATTAAAGATATCGATAAAACCGTAGCAAGTCCATATCTAATCTGAGTTACTCTATGATTTGATAAACCAAAATTTATTAGATAAAATATTCCTCTGTGTCTATTTTGTGAATTGTGAAACCTTGCCATAATCTTATCATCATAATGAATTAAATATTATTAAAAATTAAAAATCAAGAATGAAGTTGATTTTTGTATTTTTCATTTTATACAGAATTATATTTGTTTTTAAAACATTGAAAATATCAAATATTTTGTATTTCTCTTTGAGATATCTAAAGTCACCGAAAAATCATAAAAAATTCTCCCTCGGCACGGTTTTGTCTTTTTTGGGAGTAATGATAAGCGTTGCAACATTAATTGTTGTAATGTCTGTTATGAACGGCTTTGTTCTTGAACTTACAAGTAAAATACTTGGAACAAATTCCCATGTAACTTTGTCGAATTTTTCCTCAAAACCGATTGAAAAACATGAAGATATTTTACAAAAAATTAAGAGCCAAAGCGAAGTTTTATCCGCAAACGCAGTTATTGACGGACAAGGAATGATAATAAATTCAAAAACACAATCATCGAATGGAGCGTTAATTAAGGCCTATATATTTGAGGATTTACAAAAAAAAGATATAATATTTGAATCACTTGACCTATACAGCGAGTGTAAAAACGATATATTTCGAAACAATAGCGGAATAATTCTTGGAAAATATCTAGCAAGCAATATCGGTGCAAAAAAGGGAGATGAAGTTTCACTTGTTACATCAGTTGGAGATAATACAATTTTTGGATTTATGCCAAGATATAAAAACTTTATCGTTTGCGGAACTTTTGAGACGGGGAGTAGTTTAAGTGATGCCTCCATGGCACTTGTTTCCTTTCAGGCCGGACAGATTTTGTTTAAATATAAAAATTCAATTTCCGGAATCGAAATATATTTAAAAGATTATATGAAAGCACAGGATTTCGTTGAAAAAGTAACTGAAGAAAAAATTTGGAATAAATATATAACAACTTGGCAAACTCAAAACGACGGACTTTTTCATGCTATGAAAATCGAGCGAAGCGTTATGGCGTTTATCCTAACCCTCTTCCTTCTTGTTTCAATGTTTGGGATTTTTGCAAATATGAACAGCATGATCCAGTCAAAATTTAAAAATATCGCAATTATGATGTCCATGGGGATTTCAAAAAACGATATTTGGAAAATATTTTTCTTTTCCGGTGGAATTATAGGGATACTTGGAACGATTTTCGGTGGACTTTTGGGAATCTTGTTTGCAAACAATATAACTACGATTAAAAGCTTTCTTGAAAACATAACAGGAGTCGGTCTTTTTGACGGAGCAGTTTATTTCTTGTCGTATTTACCATCGGAAGTTCAGTATTCAGAAGTATTTTTGACCATGACCATGGCTATGGTTTTCACAATAATTTCTTCAATAATTCCGGCAAAAAAAGCAAGTAAAGTTAAAATATCGGACACCCTAAGGCAAGTTTAAATATATTGATTTCTTCTTGATTATTATATTTTTAGTATTAGTAATTTTTGCATAACACTTTGTCCGATGACAAAAACATTTTTTACATTAATAATCATCCTTTTTTCATCACAAGTTTGTAATGCGAAAATAGTTGGGATTTTAGCTGAAAGATTTTTAATAAATCGAGATGTTTGTGATAGTTGCGGCTTTGACAAAACAGATTCATACATTTTAGACTCGGATATTCTAAACGCAGTAAAGTTTTCGTGCGAAAAGAATGGAATTATGGTTGTTGTGCT
>CANDYN010000078.1 GCA_947424985.1 Rickettsiales bacterium
TTGAGATTTTTTCGAGTTTTGGTTTAATTAAATAAAACTTGCAAAATAAAAAAACAGCAATACTTTTGAGTAAGAATTTTTAGAAAATGTCATATACAGCACTTGCAAGGAAATATAGGCCGAGGCGTTTGAGTGAGCTTTTGGGACAGGAGAATTTGGTTTCAACGCTAACGAATGCGATTGAGCTTAATCGGGTTTATCACGCTTTTATTTTTACCGGAACACGTGGGGTTGGGAAGACGACCACGGCACGTATTATGGCTTTGTCGCTTAATTGTACAGGGTTTGATGGGACTGGGCTTGAGACGATTCATCCATGTCTTGAGTGTAAAAATTGTCAGGATATTTTAAATTTTCGTCATCCTGATGTGATTGAAATTGATGCCGCAAGTAATACCGGTGTTGATTTTGCGAGAGAAATAATTGACAGCAGTAAATATCCACCCATGATAGGAAGATATAAAATTTTCATAATTGATGAGGTTCACATGCTTTCAAAGTCGGCATTCAATGCACTTTTAAAGACACTTGAGGAGCCACATTCTTTTATAAAGTTTATTTTTGCTACGACTGAATATAGCAAGATTCCGATCACGATTGTATCGCGTTGTCAGAAGTTTTTTTTGCAAAATTTAAACCAAGAAGAGCTTGCAAAAAATTTGAGAGTCATTGCTGAGAAAGAGGGAATAAAATTTGACGAAGAGGCAATCGAATATATTTCGAAAATGGCCAAGGGTTCGGTTCGCGACTCGCTTTCGATTATGGATCAAGCGATTAGTTTATCGGACGACATGTCGCTCAGGCGTGAGGTTATTTCGAAAATGGTTAGTGTTTCAGGATCCGATTATGCGAGTGATATTTTAAAAAATATTTTTGAAAACAATGTTGAAAAGGCGCTTGAGACGGCTGAAAATTCGCTTCAATCTGGCTATGGGGTTAAGATTTTGTTATCTGATTTAGTTGATTTAATTGCGAAAATGATGCATTCAATTTGCACAAAAACCCAGGATTCGCAGGTCTCACCTTTGATTTCTTTGCTTGAAAAAAGTGGAAATCTATCGATTCAAACGCTTGATCGTATGTATCAGGTTATTTCGCAATCAATCGGTTTTGCAAATAGTATACAGGAGAAAAGCGTGATAGATACGCTCGTTGTAAGACTTTCATTTATTTCAAAAGCTCCAAGTTTGGAGGAAATTGTTGGAAGTTTAATTGAGAGTAACGGCTAATTTTCAATCAACTTCGACATTATAACGCTTTCCATGCATTCTTTTATTTTTCCATCAAGAAAACCTTGTGCATTTTGCGTTTCCCATCCGCTTCGGGTATCTTTTACGAGTTGATATGGGTGGAGGACATAATTTCTTATTTGAGATCCGAAGCTTATATCGGATTTTTGTGAGTTTATTTTATCAAGTTCGGCCATTTTTTCTTTCATTTCGCGCTCAAAAAGCTTTGATTTTAACATTTTCATTGCTTCAGATTTATTTTGAATTTGAGATCTTTGGGCTTGACAGGCTACGACAATTCCGCTTGGAATATGGGTTATGCGGACTGCGGAATCTGTTTTATTTACGTGCTGGCCGCCGGCTCCCGAGGCTCTATATGTATCGATTTTGATATCCGATTCCGCGATTTCAATTTTTATATTGTCGTCCACGATTGGATATGAAAAGACCGACGCAAAGCTTGTTTGACGTTTGGCATTTGCATTAAAAGGTGAAAGTCTTACGAGTCTATGTACGCCGATTTCATTTTTTAGCCAGCCATAGGCATATTCACCGGAAATTTTTATTATTGCGCTTTTAAATCCCGCTTCTTCGCCGTCTAAAAAGTCCGAGATTTCAAAATCAAAGCCGTTTGCCTCCGCCCACATTGAATACATTCGAACGAGCATCTGTGTCCAATCTTGGCTTTCTGTGCCGCCCGCACCGGAGTTTAATTCTAAAAATGCATCGTTTGTATCATGCTCACCTCTAAAATTTTGTGTTATTATTATTTCATTAATTTGTTTTTCGATTTCGTTTATTTCATCTTTGAATTCTATCATTTCCTCTTCAGGAAGTTCCAGGCTCAGGGAATGAATTGTGTAAAAATTATCTTTTATTTGCAAGAAACTGGAGATTTTTTTTTCAAGTATTGCCTTTTGTTTTGACAGGGAGGACATTTTCTCATGATCTTGCCAAGTTTTTTCATCTTGCATCAAGATCCCTAAATCAGAGATACTGCTTTTTATTTTAATAACATTTAGAGTTTTATCTAGATTATCTATTTTTATTTTGAGTTGCAAAATCTGCTGTGGAAAGCTATAATTTTGCATACAAAAATATTATGCATTACCCGCTGCTTCTGCTTTTGCTAAGGCTGTAACGATATTCCAAGGAAGAATATTTCCAGCTGGATCTCTCACGATATCTTTGCTTTCAACGAACATAGCCCCCATAAAATTGTTCAGTCCAGCGTATTTTCCAATAACACTAACCGGATCAACTTCTTTTCCTTGATATTTCGGTCTTTCATTTCTCTTACGCGACGCACCTTTCGCATTCTTCGATATCGTCGATTTAAGTTTTGCCATAAAAACAATACACTATATACTTTATATAAAACCTATTTTTTTATAGTCAAGCGATAATATAAAAAAAACGCAAAATATTCAAAAATTAAGTATAAAATATTCCAAAAGGTAAGTTTTATTCCGAGGAAAAACTTAGGAATTGAGCAGTCTGTATTTACACTTTTCAGAAAATTCATGGTTATATTTTGGCAATCACTTGCAAAAATATTACTTTCAACACCTGCGTGGTATATTGTTAAAAATAGCGACGCGGTAACGATAAATATTTGAATTGTGAAGATTGTTTTTGATGGTTTTTTTATTAAAACCATACTTGTCAAGAAGATTGCAAAGTGTAGCCATCTTTCTGTAATACAAAGACTGCATGGAATTAAAAGCATGATTCGTTCCAGTAAAAAAGACAGTAAAAATGGGGTTATCGTAATCATTAATAGGAGTTGACTTTGATATTTTTGAACGAACCGGAGCGACAAAATTTTTGTAATCATAAAATTAACCTTGATTTATATTTTTTAATATAACTAGAATAACTTGCAAGTTTTTTTTATATGTTTGCAATTTTTAAGCTTATCAACAAGTTAAAAGCAAGGAAAATGAAGTTTATCGGGGAGGATTTATATAAAAATAAATACTACGAAAGTAAGACCGGGAAGCGGATTTGCATATATTACAAAAGCACTGAAGTAAGTAAAATTCCACCTCACTGGTTTGCTTTTATGCATTATTTTCCGAATATATCAAATTTTGACGAGAAAAAGCAGCATGCATGGGAGAGATATCATACTCCAAATGGAACAGGGGGGGATTTTGCATATTTTCCAAAAAACAGTTTAAAAAAAGTTATTGAAACCGGTAATAGAGAGAAAAATCTTGGCTATGAGGCATGGAAGGTATAAAGCACCCCTCATCCTACGATGCATTAATTAAAGATGTAATGGCCAATCAAAAAGATTTAGGAATTTGATCCGTAAAGACCAGGGAAACCTATGCAATACACATTTATCCCACTCTCTTTTGCTATAAGCTGTCGTAGGCGAAGGGTAAGTTTGTATAGGGTATATATTTTTAGTGTCAAGTAATTATTTTTTCTTTTTCTGCTTCCGGAAATAAAAATTTAGCAAAATAAAGATTTAATTTTTTTTATTTTATGCAACAAAGTCAATTAAAACAGGAGGTTGGAAGCGCGTTTAATGAATTCAAGGCCTTAAACGATCAGCCAAACAAAGATGCTTTAATTCTTGAAAAACTTGATAAAGTTACGTCATTTCTTGATAAATTTTCTCAGCAAAAACAAGCAATTTCATCTTTTTCACCACCAATTTCAACAAAAGCCGGACTGATTTTAACAAATCAAGATGGCGGTACAATGGAGCAAAAAAGCGGGTTTTTAGATTATGCAAGGGGAGATTCAGTTTCCGGAAACGAAGTTGGATATGTTCAAAGCGAGAGAATTAACCAGCTTATTACTGACTATTTATCGAACAATTCTGTTATTCGTCGTTTTGCAAAACAGATTTTAATTTCAAGAGATTCGCTTGAATATGTTAAAAACAAACTTGACGTTCAGGCGGAGTGGAGCGACGGAACAACTGGTCCAAATTCAATTGAGGGCTATGAAAAAGTTAATATTAAGGTGAATGATTTAATAGCTCAGCCAAAAGTTACACAAAAGCTTTTAAGTGACGTTCAAATGGACTTTGAGGCCTGGCTTGCGTCGGAACTTGGGCAAATTTTCTTAAATCAAGAGAATGAAGCGTTTATTAACGGAGATGGAGTCAATAAACCTCGGGGTATTTTATCGTATTTAACGGGAGATTCTGCAATTGAGCAAATTAAAACAAAGGATGCGGCGAAAATCACAGTTGACGGCCTTATCGATCTTGTTTATTCGCTTTCTGACGTTTATTCAAATAACTCTGTAATGCTTATGAACAAAACAACGGTTCAGGAAGTTCGGAAGTTAAAAGATTCGAACGGGC
>CANDYN010000079.1 GCA_947424985.1 Rickettsiales bacterium
TCATACCTTTTTAAAGGCTGAAACTCTTCCTCGTGTGACTCTAAGTATCTGCAGTTTCCAGTAACTTTATCATTTCCATAGCGACAAACTGGGCCATAATCATCCGCCAAATCATCACTCAAATCACATCTCTGATATCCAACGTCCTGTATTTCTGTTGTATCATTTAAACCCAAGTCAGTAACTTCACGTCTTTTTAGCGTTGAATTTTTTCCAACAGGATACCACTCACCCGTAACAAAAATCTCTAAATATCCACCAGTAGCTTCAATCTTGGTATCAATCCAATTTGGTGACATTCCAATTTTCCCAAATTCATTCATTTTAGCCTCATGTCCATGTCCCTTGATTTTTTTGGTATCAAGATTGAAGACAATACTCCTACCAAACTCTAAATCATAATAGCAAACCCCAGCCAATTCATCTTTTTTACCCGATTCCCTTAACCATAAAATAAAAAACGTGAGATAAAAAAAGATTATAGCAAAAAAAACACATTTGAGTATAAAAAAAGAAAATCTGATTGCCGTCTTTTTCGCCCCCCGTCTCGCCGCTCTAAAAGCATTACCAACTTTATCCCCTATTGTTTGTTTTTCCTCAGCCATTTACTTAAAAAAACTTCCAGCCATGCTTACTGAAATATTGAACCATAGATTTTACCATCACTATCGTCATTTTAAATGACTTCGCACTTTCCCGTCTCCAAATATGAATAGCGCGCACATTTGGATTATATAAAACTTTTCCAAACTCAGAAGCACGATGAGAAAAGTCTGCATCTTCCATGTATAAAAAAAATCTTTCATCAAACCCTCGCAGTTTCTTGAAAATTTCACTTTTCAAAATATAAAAAGCGCCCGAAGCAAATGGTACTTCACAAATTTTATCATATCCAAAATCCATTCTGATATATTTATCATATCTTTTTTTGAAATATTTCATATTTTTAATACAAGATGGTAAAAATCGTCGTAAAAACATGTCAAAAACATTCGGATGATTTTTGTTTAAATACGTAACCTCCAAATCTTGCGATAAAAGCTGTGGTGAAAGCAGCGAAACTTCAGCACCCTGCTCTGTTTTAAAAAACTCTATTGCATTTTTTAGACAATCTTGTTGTAAAATTAAATCCGGATTGAGAATTGCATAAAATTCAGACAGAATACCATTTCTTTCCAAAAACTCAAAGCCCCTATTATGCCCAGTTCCAAAGCCATAATTTTTATCCATTAAAACAAAATGCACATTTTTATTTTCCTTATATTCTTTTTGCAAAGCTTTTACCAAATTTTGATTGGGTGAACACGAATCAATCAATACAATATTTTTCCCACCTTGTAAAAAAAAACTATCCACACAATCTTTCACTTCTGAAAAAACCGGATTATATAAAACAATTGTCCCACTTACATCAAACAGCATTTGCTCCAGAAACAATATCAATTAACTCGTTTGTAATTTTTGCTTGTCGTAATTTATTTCTTTGCAGTGAAAACGAATCTATCATTTTTTTACTATTTCTCGTAGCTGCGTCCATAGCGGTCATTCTCGACGAAACCTCGCTTAAATATGCACTATTTAAACAATGCCTAATGCAAGCCTTAAGTAACAATCCCGCAATTGCTTTGATAAAAAGCTCAGGTTTTTGCTCAATTATACAAGTTGATTTCAGCATTATCGGGCGATGCTCAAGCTTTTCTTTTTTTAAAACATCACTATCAAGTGCCGGAAAAGCATGTATAACTTTTGGCACATTACTTATTATACTCGTAAAATGTGAATATAAAATATCAACTCTCTTAAATTTATATTCCGAAAAAAGCTTGTCTACATTATCAACTGGATCACCTTCATTACAAATCAGATTTGCCTCTGGATAGTTTTTTTGTATATACTCAATAATCTTTTTTCCAACTGCAAAAATCAGCAAGGACGCAAGATTTCTTCGCTCAAGATATTTATCAAGTGCTTTTTTAATCATGGAATTAACATTTCCGCAAAGTCCTTTATCCGGTGAAATCACAATTAACATATCTCTACCCTTTGGATATCCAATTAAAACATTTTGATATCTTTGACTAGACATCTTAATTTTTTCTTCTTCGTTAATCACAAACATTTGTCCAAGGTCTTTAATCTCTTGATAGTAATGCTCGGAATTCCCAAGTTTTTTCTTTGCCGATGCAAGTTTTGTTGAAGCAATCAATTGCATTGCCTTGGTTATTTTATTGGTTGATTTCAAACTTTTAATTCTATCCTGAATTTGCCTTAGTTTTCCGCCAGACATTGAAAAATAAACTGCAAAAAATACTTATTCAAATAATTTTAATGTCAAGGCAAAAAATACTTGACAATAAAAATTATATTATTTACCAACAAGATAATTACTACTATCAAAATGCTCAAAAAACTAGTTTATTTATCATCGATAGCTATCCTTTCAACAAACGCAATCGCATTCCCAAAAGAAGATTCAGCGGTTATGAAAAGACTAAACTCAAACTATGAAGCCGGAATCTCGATCGCAAATCAAAATCAATTTTATGAGTTTAATACGCCGGGTGCAAATTCGATCCTTACATACGACAAAATGAGCAATCCACAGGTATTTTTAGATGCAAAGTATAAATTTTTCACAGGACGCGGACTTGACCATGCTTTTATTTTTGCCGAAGGAAGTTTTGGACAAACAAACAAGGGAGAGGTTCGAGATGATGATATAAGAAACAGCTATGGAGCAATGAGTTATCACAAATTATCAGCAAATAATAACCACAAACATATCGGAGTTGGCCTTGCACTTGATTTATCAAATTATTCTGATAGCTTTAAAAATCATATATTAAGCTTTGATATTGGATATTTTGATAGATTTATAAGCACAAGATCTGCACCTGGCGCTTCTTATTATGCGTATGTTCCAAGTAATTTTGCAGGTGGAATTTATCAAACAAGCGATGACCAAATATCTCGCGCAACTTTCCGCGGTTTATCTCTTGGAACAAAAATTGAAAAAATTATCGATGAAGATTCATCAATATCTTTAAAATTTAATGCGCTTTATTTACAATATAAATCCCAGAATTACTGGAGAAATAGAGATATGAATTGGTCGATGGATTCAGGTAAAAATCAAGGCGCGACAGGCTTTAGTATTAAACCTGAGTATACAACAAATCTAACAAATCATGTAGACTTAAATATATTTGGATATTACGAAGTAATCAAAGTTAAAAACCTAATCGAGCATCAGGCTGGCTATACAGATGCAAGTGGAAATGGAAGCTATGCAACGGTAAAAACTTCCGGACTTGGACTTGGCTTAAAATTCTGGTAAAATCTTTTAAATTATACTGGATTTTTATAAAAAAGCAAATAGCCTTATAGGACGATTTCTAAAAATATGGAAATAAATAAAATATTTGCTTTTGATACCGAAACTATAATCGATGAAGAAATCGCAAAAACACTTTTAAACCAAGATGGTGATTTCTCAAAAATGGAAGAAGAGTTAACAAGATATCATGAGCAATATAATAATACGTTTCCAAGGCAACCATTTTGGAAAATTGCCTGCTTAAGCTATGTCGAAGCTGATATAATTAAAAACAAAAGTGGGATTGAATATGATGTCAAGAACATCAAATCGGCGGGAGAAGTGAATTCTAGTGAAGAAGAATTAATTCGCGGATTTTGCGATTATTGTGAAAAAAAATCTCCAAGACTTGTAACTTTTAATGGTAAAACTTTTGATATTCCTGTGCTTAAATATCGCATGATGAAATATGAAATGCCCATGCAATGGTTTTATAAAAAGACCGGAACTGACCCCAAATGGATGAAAGAAACATACGCAGATAAATGGGGAGACAGATATAACCTTGATTTAATCGACTTTTTTAAAGCACCAAGCGGCGGAATTAAAATGTCAGAAGTTTGTTCAGTATTTAAAATTCCAATTAAAATTGATGGTAATGGTTCGGGCGTTTCAGGACTTTACAAAGAAGGAAAGCTTGATGAAATACGAAATTACTGTGAACAGGATGCCGCAGCGACTTATCTCTTATTCTTGATTTCGAGCTACCACAAAGGCGAACTTGAGATCGAAGGATATATATCATCCATGAAGAATTTTTTCGATAAACTTGGAAAATATGACAAACCGCATTTGGTTCAATTTCTAAATTTATGCCAAAAAAGTGAATTTTTATCAAAATTTATTGAAGCATGATCGGAATATCTTTTGGGGAAATTTTAATAATTGTAATTATTGCTTGTTTATTTTTTAAACCCGAAGAGATTGTTGACAACATCACAAAAATGTTAAAAAAAGTCCAGGATATAAAAGAAAAAGGAACGGAAATCTTGAATGAAACACTACAAATTGGTGAAATAAAGG
>CANDYN010000080.1 GCA_947424985.1 Rickettsiales bacterium
TGTTGCTCTTTAAGTTTTTGGTATTGATTGACATATTGATTCTGCTGCTGAAGTAGAGATTGGGGGTTGGTTTAAATCTACTCTTGATTTCTCTTGATCTATACTTTCTTTCATTATATCTTTTATTATTACATTAACAAGATCATCAAAGTTTTCAATTTGCCGCTCAGATGGATTATTTCCTATGTATATTTTAGAAAATTCAAAGAATTCCATTTCTGGGCTGTAACCTTTACTTAGATATTCAGAAATTTCATTACGAATTTCTTTCCGAAAAAATTTTTGCGATAGTGGGGAGTTTTTTAAAATAGAAAGTGATATTTTTAATTTTTCACTGGAAAGAATTTGTTTTTTTATATCATTATAGACAATGCTCAGCACATTTGCCATAAATGGAAATATGTTATCAGTGTAATCTTTAACAATAAACAATCCAAGCTCCTCTAGTGCAGGTATGGTTTTACGTTGATACATGCCTCCCCCATAAATTATATTGCCTTGCTCTCTGTGTGTATCAAATTCCAAGATTTGCTTGGCATTCAACATCAAAGTATCGCGATCAGAGTTGTCATACTTAGTATCTAATATCAACCGTTCCACCAAATTCATCATACGTTGCTTCCAAACTCTACCTTGAATATTTATTTGATTATTTTGTTGTTGCTCCATAAAATTAAAAAACTATAAAAAGCTAATTTAAGAGATTTATAAATAAATTGCAAGATGGAAAATATTTTACCAACTCTTTACAAGGCATTTTCAGTAATGTAAAATTGAAAATTTTAGAATAAATGCTGATTTTTATTAAAATAACTTGCATTTTTATAAAATAGGGAATACTTAGTATATGTGTCTATCTATATATGAAAACAAGAAATATTATTGAATTTGATATAGCTATTATATCGATACTTGCTTTTTTCATTACATTTTCATTATATTTTATATTATCGGACACTTCAGCGGTAAACGCGTCTTTGTCATCAGAAAAGCCCGTTATGAAAAATCATTAAACGATTTGAAAATATAACACATCCATAGTTGAATGATTATTCTAAAAATTCGAAAATTTGGTTTTTCAATATAATAAATATCAGGACATTTCTTGAAAGCAATTTTTAGTTTGCCTTTCAAAGCAAAATACCCTTGCTCATAAATCGAAAGCAAGGGTATTCGTTTTTTTAATGTCCATCAATACTGGAATTATGCAGGTAAGATCTTTGCAACAACACCGGCACCAACAGTTCTTCCGCCTTCACGGATAGCGAATCTCAGTCCTTCAGAGATTGCAACCGGATGAATCAACTCAACAGTAATTGTTACGTTATCACCAGGCATAATCATTTCAACTCCAGCAGGAAGTTCAACTGCTCCAGTTACGTCCGTCGTTCTGAAATAGAATTGCGGTCTATAACCTTTGAATATCGGAGTGTGTCTTCCACCCTCTTCTTTCGTTAAACAGTAGATTTCAGCTGTAAACTTTGTACTAGGCTTGATACTTCCAGGGAAAGCCAAAACTTGCCCTCTTTCAACATCCTCTCTTTTTGTTCCTCTTAAAAGAATACCAGCGTTATCTCCAGCCATTCCTTCGTCAAGCAACTTTTTGAACATTTCGATTCCCGTTACAGTTGTTTTTTGGGTATCTCTAAGTCCAACAATTTCAACTTCTTGTCCAACTTTTACGATTCCCGTTTCAATTCTTCCCGTTACAACAGTTCCTCTTCCAGAAATTGAGAATACATCTTCAATCGGCATTAGGAAAGGTTTATCTGTCGGTCTTAGTGGGTTTTCGATGTAAGCATCAACAGCATCCATAAGAGCGTGGATACATTTAACTCCATCTTCAGTTCCCTCAAGTCCTTTTAGAGCAGATCCATGAACTATTGGAGTATTATCTCCATCAAATCCATATTTTGTAAGTAATTCACGAACTTCCATTTCAACCAATTCTAGCATTTCAGGATCAGCGATATCAACTTTGTTTAGGAATACAACCATTCTTGGAACACCAACTTGCTTTGCAAGAAGAATATGCTCTCTTGTTTGAGGCATTGGTCCGTCAGTTGCAGCAACAACCAATATTGCTCCATCCATTTGTGCAGCACCGGTAATCATGTTCTTTACATAATCGGCGTGTCCAGGACAGTCAACGTGTGCATAGTGTCTTGCATCAGTTTCATATTCAACGTGCGCAGTAGAAATTGTAATACCACGAGCTTTTTCTTCTGGTGCTTTATCAATTTCATCATACTTAATTGCAGCAAAATTTCCCGTTGCCAGAACTTTAGTAATTGCGGCAGTAAGAGTTGTCTTACCGTGATCAACGTGACCAATCGTACCGATATTCACGTGTGGTTTATTTCTTTCGAACTTACCTTTCATAAAAATATTTTAAAATGTTAACTAGTGACTAAAGTATAAAAAATTATAAGCAAGTGTTTTTTTGTTTTTTTTATGAAATGCAAGTTTTTTGTTTTTTGAAAGCTTTAAATACTTTAAATACAGAGGCTTGATGTATAGCGATTACACTCTAAACATTTTACAAATAGCTATTTACTTTAACTTTATGATCGTCAATTTGCCTTTAGTGGGGCTTTTTCTTTCCAGCTTTCTTCCTCAAATCAATAACTCCGTTTTGTTTTAGGCCAACGCAATAGAGAATTAACAAAATAATAGAGGCAATGATCACAGAGGTTATACGTATCATGGTAATATGATGATTTAATTTTTCTTTTGAAAAAATAGCTCTTATGGTATAAAAATATTCGCCGGACTGATTAGTTAATCCACGCTCTTTTTCTGATTTATGTGTCCATAACTCATCTTGTAATCCACCAAAAGAAATTAAAACTGATGTATCGTTTTTGTCATCCCTTATTGATAATTTTTCTGTATATCTTTCAAATGGATTTATTTGTACGTAATTATTGCTTATGCTGGCAATAACTTTTCCAGATGGAGTTATAAATGAAATATCCAAGAGATCGTCATTTGATAGAGAGTAATTTTTAAAGGTATCAATAATATTTTTACTGCGAATTTTAAGATACAATATTTTATTTAATTTTTTATTCCATCTATCAATACCCTTGACAATTCTTTTTTCACCATTATTAACATCTCCCTCTGTTCCATAAAAAGATGATGGCAGTGACTTCGAATTTTGCAATTTCATACTATCAAAGTTTTTGATTTGATCTTTAATTGAGTGATTTTGATAATATAATTTATTTTCTGGCGTACTTGCATCTTTCCTAGACGACAAAACAACAACCCCATTTGAATCTTGTATTCCACAATTATCAACGTTTAATTGTTTACAAAGGGCGTTTAATTCTTGCATATTGATATTTGGATTTTTTTCTACATGATGTTCTAGCACCATAGCGGCGTTTTCAAGTATATTTTCCATTTTTTTCTCAATTTGCAATACATTGTTTGCGATATCTTTTGTTATTTCGCCGTTTCTTTCATAAAACTCTCCCCTCGCATGCATCTCATAAGCCATACAAAGTCCTAAAGCAAGAATCGCCAGCACTACAGCTATATATCTTAATCTTAATTTTATGATCATGTTCAACAGCTTAGTTAAATACCTCCTAAACACCTTTTTATATTTGTCAAGCATTTTCCTTATTCTAATATTCCTTTGCACTTTTTCAATGTTGGATGATTCTGTATATTTAACTTTTTTCCCATAAATTCTTTCTAGTGAAAGTAAAGATAGCTTAGCCTCTTCGTAATACGCCTTTCCTCTATCGTTTAATGTGAGTTTATTTTTTACTCTGTCAAATAGTTTAAAACCAACGTCTTGCTCAAGTGATAATATTCTTGCTGATATTGTTGTTGCAGAGACACCTATTTTATCTCCGGCTTTCACGGTATTTCCGCATTCTACTGTTGCGATAAAACCTCGCAGTTTCTCGACTTCGCTTTTTTTATAGTTATGGTTCATAATGGGTGAAAATCATGAATGGTATTTTTGTATTAGAAAATTGAATACAATACTTTTCAATAACAAAAATTATTATATATTAAAAAATTAGGTTTTTAATATTTTCTTTTTTTATTTATTCTATGTCTTACACCAAACAAGAACTACAACACTTTGCCCACGAAGCTAAGATTCAATCGAAGCAATTGAAAGAACTTAGTATGCATTTTGAATCAATTACCGATCTTGAATTAAGGGATAAAATGATATATTTCATGGAAAGAGTTGGTGAATTTGCTGGTATGGAAATCAACCACAATGCGATTAAGGAGACATTAGTTAATGACAGTGTATTTGACATGATGGTGGGGGAATAAAAATATAATATAGTTCGCAATATAAAGAATTCTTGACTTTTATAAAGTCACGTGCATAATTATTTATAATGGTTGACGG
>CANDYN010000081.1 GCA_947424985.1 Rickettsiales bacterium
GAGAGAATAAGGAGTACATTCCTGCTATCATGAATAATATTATTGGTTATGGTTTAAAAAGACTACCTACTTTTAATGATATTCGAAGTGCTTACGTGGATATTTTAAAGCATTCAACAATAGAAGATGGGGGAGATAATAAAAATATAAGGTGGCCAAATAAAGAGGAAATAGAAGAGATAGAAGAGTGGATATCTAAGCAACCTGATAGACAAAAGATCTATGGTGGGTATTTTGAGGATAAAAGCTGGAAAGAGATTGATAAAATTACTGCTGAGTTTATTGATGACAAAAATGATACCAAGGGACTATTTTTTGCAGAAATCGGTGTTGGAAAATATCCAAAAAATAGTTATATTCTTGCTAACAAAGGAAATGCTCTTTTTAACCTAAGAAAATATGATGAAGCCATAAAATACTACGATCAAGCTCTTAAGATAAATCCAAAAAATAGCGATGCTCTTGCTAACAAAGGAAGCGCTCTTTTGAATCTAAGAAAATATGATGAAGCCATAAAATACTACGATCAAGTTCTTAAGATAGATCCAAAAGATAGTGATACTCTTGACGGCATAGGACATGTTTTTAACAACAAAGGAATGATTTTTGTCAACCCAAAAAACCATACCGAAGCCATAAAATTGTTCGATGAAGCCATAAAACACTACGATCAAGCTCTTAAGATAAATCCAAAAAATAGCTATGCTCTTATTGGAAAAGGAAAGGCTTTGGCTATAAAAGGAATGATTTTTGTCAACCTAAAAAACCATACCGAAGCCATAAAATTGTTTGATGAAGCCATAAAATACTACGATCGAGTTCTCGAGATAAATCCAAAGGATTACACAATTATCAATAGCAAACGAGATGTTTTTACTACCAAAGGAATGATTTGTTTCAATCAAGGAAACTATGATGAAGCCATAAAATACTACGATCAAGCTCTTAAGATAGATCCGAATAATGATCGGATTCTGCAAGATCGAAAGGACACGATTAAAAAATTACAACAAAAACAACAAGATAATAAGATTTTTCAGGGTGAGGCACCCGTCGTTCAGGCATTACAAAATCAAAATAGCAACAAAATATACAACATGCATGCTAATAACTATTTGGATAATAAGAAGAGGGGTGATTTTAGACTAAAAGAAAGTGAGGAATATACCAGAGTGAGTAATAAGTTCAGGATAGTGGGTAATAATTCTAAATGTCAGATTTTTTGAAAGAGCTTAAGATAGATTTTCCAATAGAAATCCTTTGTAAAATCGTATCTGGATCTTTTTGTATAGTGATTTGCTATGATTATTCTTTAATATTTTCATTTCCGTCTATCATATTACCCTTTGAAACTTTAAAGGTTGACAGATTAAAAAACTCATTTATCGTTAAAGATAGGATTAAATTTTCACTGCCATCATTATTTTTTATAATTTTTATTTTTGGGTCAATCTCACCATCTTTTGGTCTTGGATAAAGTATTTTAAACCAAACGTTTGAAGGTGTGACACGCAAAACTTCGAGTACATCGCTCATATTTCTATCCATTTCACTTGCAAGAATTGTATTATTGATCGTTATTGACCACTTTCTTTCATTTATATAGGAAATTGCTTGTAAATATAGTATATTTGCTGAATCTTGCGCCATTTTATTGTATTTTAAGCTTTTCGTTCTGGCAAGTCTTTTTTCATTTCCAAATTTACCGTTATTTTTTAAAAAAATACTCTCATTTATTACATCTGATCTATTTTTTTTCGTTTCAAGCAATGCCTCTTCGGCATTATTTAAAATACCATTTTTGTCAAGTACAAAATATTTTAAGTCAAGAGTGTTTGTGTCTTTTTTATCCGCAGCATTTGCTTGAAATGCTAAAAATATTATCAATATAGTAAATATTTTTTTCATATATTGCTTGTAAAATAAATCCAACTATATTCAAATTCGGCGTTATATCTTCTTGTGTAATCTTGTAAAATCTGTCGATCAATATTCACTTTTATTGGAAAAACAAATCCTGGAAGAGCATTTTTAATGTATGTATCAAACTTTAAAGCTGTTTCGTCTTGCTCCAGATTTGACATTCTTGCTATAATTTTCATACATTTCCCACTTCTTGTGCTGATCAATTTTTCATGCTGCGCAGCGCAACTTTCTTCCAAAATTGTGTATTCGACCGGCCATTTGGCAAATTTTATAAACATATTAAAAATTTCATCTCGTGTTATCTTGTCAAAATCTTTGACAAATAAGTTTGCTTTTTTTATTTTAGATAAATCAGACAAAACCTCGTTTTCTTTAAGTTTTGCATCCTTGTAGATCTTTATATCAGCTTGCATTTTATTGATATTTATCACTAATTGATCAGATTCAGCTTTATATTTTTTATTTATTCTGATTTTAAAATAAAACGAAGACAGTGCGGCACACGATATTAAGATTAGCACAGAGGACGCGAAGATTTTTTTTGAGTGCGCCTTAAAAATGCTCACCCTCTTTGTTAATTGTTTTATTTTTCTTAACATACACTTACAATCCTTCGTTTACAACGGCTACATCTCCACTTCCTTTAAAAAGAGTGTCGATGAGGCTCTTTTTTTCATGTTTTGGCATTGGTTCGGTTTTTCCAAGATTTCTTATTGAAAATGTTAAATTTGTAGCAAAATATCTTTTTTGTATATTAAATTGATATAAAAAATCAAGCCCGGATACTTCATAACGATCACCAAATTCTTTCATGAGGGCGTTTCGAAGTCTTGTTATTGTAAAATGTAAGCTGTGTATATATCCGTTTTCATTGCCAATGTCAACTGCTACGTTTAGCCTTGATTGATTTCCATTTTCAGAATGGCAATCTTTGATGCATTCAAAATTATATGATGATATTTGAACTTCATGGAATCGTTTTGTAACTTTTGCAATCTTTGATACGTTTATTTGCCAATCATCGGACGCATTGAGTGCAAGATTTATTGTTTCAAGTAAGTAAACTTCTATCAAGGTATCCAGTTTGTTTTTTTCATCATTGCTTGGATATTGTGATAAAAGCAACATATTTTGGTTTTTTTTATCATCCACGTCTTTGTGTCCTCCCGGATCTTTTGTGAACATAATTTCGTATGTCGTATTGCTGGCAAATAGTATACAAATAACTGCTAAAAGTTTTGCAAAGGACAAAAATTTAAAAATCTTTACTTTTGTGGCAATATCTTTATTATGAAGAATTATGTGTGGTTTATAGGCAAGGCTTATTCTTGATAAAAAAGCCATAATACCTTCGTCTTCAAAAGATTCCTTGAAATACGAAGTATCATTTTCACATTTTATACCCTCTGTTGAAAAATTATGATTCAATACTTCCTCTTTGTCACTAAAGATAATAACTTCATCAAGTCCATCATCGCATCCAAAGTCTTTATACGCATTTGGCCTTGACGATCTCATGTATATATTGTCAACCTCATCTTTTATTTTTTGCATAATTTCTTCTTCCGGATATTTAAAGCTTTTTGAAAGAATTGCCGAATCTTTTCCGCAAGTTACTGTTTTAATATACCCTTCTTTTGTTGCAATTATATAGGAACAGACGCGATTTGAGTGGAGTTGGTATTTTTCTCTGATGTAGAGATTTGCATTATTTAGGAAAACATTAAATCCTGCAATTTTATTTTTTGAAATTGATGCAATAATATGTGTATTAAGAGTTCCTTTCTTTGTCAGAGATCTTTCAAGTGAGGCTTTTAAAATTGAAACATTGTCTGTTGCATAAGGTGTTAAATTTATTGCAAAAGTGAAAATATTATCTTGAAACTTTGATCTTGACGAAAGATATTTCTTTGCGACGTGGGCGTCTCTGATTACTTTTTGATCAAATTTTGTTCCGGAATCTTCAATATTTAAGTAAATTGGAATTGATTTATGTCGCCTTAAATACTTATAAATTTCCGATTCTTCCAGGTTTATAATCTTTTCTTTAATTTGATTTATAATATGTTCGTGTTTTATGTGTTGCATGCAGGTGCCTTCGTCAGAGACTGACGTCATAAGGATATAATTTGACTTTAACTTGATTTTTTGTGCCTGGTCTTGACCCACAAAATATATAAATACAATGTCTTATAAAACAAAACGAATTATTTTGCAATATTTTTTTTGCAAATTAAATTTTCTGTATTAGATATGGTTATATTAAAACTTATTTTGGTTAAATGTTTAAATTTTCTCTTCCAGGAAAAGCGTCAAACGTAATTGCAAACAGGGAAATTCAGACCTCATCGTTTTTGCCATATCTTTGTCATTATAACTCTTCAACAATCTTGACAACTTCGCTTGACATGATAAGTATTTTAAG
>CANDYN010000082.1 GCA_947424985.1 Rickettsiales bacterium
ACAAATCATGCCTCAAAGGTATATTTGATACATAGAAAAGATACTCTGAGAGCAGAAAAAGTTTTGCAAGAAAGATTGTTTGCTAATGAAAAAGTGCTTCCGCTTTGGAATTTTGAAGTGGATGAATTTATTGGAAATGAAAAACCGGTAAAATATCTAACCGGGTTAAAATTAAAATCAACCAAAGGTGGAGCAGATATGAATATTGATTTAGACGGAGCCTTTGTTGCAATCGGACATAAGCCAAATACCGATATTTTTATAAATCAGCTTACTCTTGATAATGGCTACATAAAAACAATTGCCGGAACAAGTAAAACCGAGATTGATGGAGTTTTCGCCTGTGGTGATGTTCAAGATCAAATATATCGTCAAGCAATTACAGCAGCCGGAACCGGTTGTATGGCAGCACTAGATGCACTAAAATTTATTGAATCAAATCACTAAAGTTAAATTTTTATTAAAAAAAATATTTTTTTTATAAAAATACACTTGACAATAGTTTTTGTTTTTGTAATCTAGACTATGTAATTTTAACTTTTTACTTTTTTTATGGCAAAGTCTAATCAATCTCAGGCGGCTTACGCTGAAGATAACCAATTTTATCAACAGCAACAAGAAGCTCAAGCTAATCAACAGCAATCAGCTTCCCAAAAAGCTCAACAACAATGGTTTCAACAAAACCAACAAGCTCAAAATCAGCAACAGCAACAATATGCTCAAGCTAATCAGCAACAACAGTATGCTCAAGAGCAAGAACAATATGCTCAACAAGCTAATCAATCAGCTTCCCAAAAAGCTCAACAACAATGGTTTCAACAAAACCAACAAGCTCAAAATCAGCAACAGCAACAATATGCTCAAGCTAATCAGCAACAACAGTATGCTCAACTAGCTGAAGCTAATAATGCTGCAAATGAAGAATCTGCAAGACAGTCTTCTGTTTGTACTTCATCTGCTCAACAAGCTTTGTCTTTAGCTCAAGCGTGTGTTAATGCTGCAAATCAACAAAGAATTAATTTCCAAAACTTTGCTCAAAATGCACAAGCTCTTTCTGAAGAATATGCAGAACTAGCTGTGAACGGTGAACAATGGATTTCTCAACAAGCAACTCAGTCTTTACAGTCTTTGCTTTCTGACGCTCAAGCTAATGCAAATATTTCATCTGCATACGCAACAGCTGCTCAAGCTCAAGCTCAAGCTGCTCAACAAGCTGCCGATGCTGCTTACAAACAAGTTCAAAATCTTCAACAAAACCAAGAAGAAGAAGAGTCACTTGTTCAATTCGTAATCAACAACGCACAAGCTGCTCAAAATGTTGCTCAAGCTGCTCAAAATGTTGCACAAAATGCACAAAACATAGCAATTGAAATCCAACAAGGAGTAAATCAATTGTCTTCTTTCATCAGCCAACAAATCGAAGAAGCTGAAGAATCAAGCCAATACTAATATTTCACAATATTAATATTGAACAAAATAGGGCGGGGCTTTTGCTTCGCCTTAGTGTTTTTTATATGCCGTGTCATTCCTGCGGAAGCAGGAATCCAGTAAAGTTTATTACACCTCAGATAAAGTAAAATCTAAATCTTTGAAAAATGTATCTTTATTGTCTTTTAAATATTGTTCCAAAATATTTTTTGTAGTACAATATTGCCGCTCTATAGCATTAAAATCAACCAGATCGCTAGACATAAAGCCATTATCATTAATGTATATCGTCTGTTTTTCGCCATATTTATTTCTTAAAACTAATACATATTTTACATCATCTCCAATAATCTGCCCATTGTTCAATTCTTTAATAAACGGGGTAATTGATGGATACTTTAGTAAACATGAATTGCATTTTTTACTATTATTAATAATAATTTTCTTGTGTGGTGTATTTATAATAATGCCTGTACATATATAGTCCATTAAAGAGTCATTAGTGGTATTAATAGAAGTATAGTTTAATACAAAAGTTTCCAATTTTCTTGGCTCGATATGAACATATGATTTTAATGGAATAGTAATACGAAATTGATCATTAAGTACGATTTGAATTCCAGTAATGCAGATTGGTGAAAAGGATTTGTCGTGTAAAGTTAATGCCATACGTTTACCGTAAAAACTCTGCATACCGTATGAAAACGATACGAAGCTTATTTTGTTACACAATTGTAGGTAAAATATATACAGTGCAAACATTCCTGTTATAGACGTAAAAAGAGTATTTACGATATTTAACAAGAGGTCATAATTATGAGACATTAACTTAATTTTATGTAGCAAGACCATAAAAATGATATAATAAAAGTCAATTATTATAAAATAAAACTTGACATTAAAAAAAACTATTTTTACTTTCCCATCAATATTAATTTTGATGCTTGAAATTACTCTTTGTGGCAACGCTGCTGTTGCTAACTTCGTGTGGAAGTTTTATGAATTTAACAACGAGTTATAAGCCAAATGTTTACACAAGGACTTCTAGTGCAATTTTCTTTCAAAATCCAAGTAAAGTAAAGAGAATTTATATAAAAACGTCAAATTTAACAGGGTATTCCGAATTCTCCAATTTCCGTAATAAAGTTGCAACTTCCTTATCGAAAAAATACGAAATTGTTGAAATCGAAGACCTTGCCGATGTTATTTTTGATTTAAAAATAGTTCAATTCTCAGAAGTTTCGGGAAAAGTTATTGCAAATATCGAAAGATATTGGCAATATAATGATACATCTGAACAAACAACAATAAAAGAAGTCGGAAAAACCGGCTTTACGATTTCTGATGATAATGTCTCAATTGGAGATGCGCAAAACGGAAATTTAGGCACGCGAGAAGCTTCTCAATCTGGTGTATTAGTTAAAATGGCTCAAAATGATCTCATAAGCGGCTTAGCAATTGGTGGAATTTCCGGATTTTATATCTCAGGCTCAAATCCAATAGGTGCATTTATTGGGGGCATGATAGGCGGTGGAATTAGCTTGACTATGCAAAAATATACCCAAGAAAAAGCTTATATGGCAACGATGGAAATTGATGTTGCCCAAAAAATGCCAAAAGGTATTGTTTATGAGGAAAAATATTTACATAAACAAGATGATAATGGAATGCACTGGTATAACACTCAATATCAAGAAAATGCACTACACAAGCGAGTGAAAATGTTTGGCGTGGTAAAACAATCCGTCTTAAACCAAAGTGATGCTGCCGGAATCTTGTCCGAAAAGCTCGCAATTTCTTTTGCTGATGGGGTTTGATTGGTAAGCAATGTCATTCCGTGCTGCGACACCAAAGGCTCGTCACGATTTATCTTGACAATTACGTTTTGTTATCGATAATGTGCTTGTAGTTTTTTGATATAAATGGAGTATTCCAAATGGGAGATAGGCAATAAAGTAAATGAGGCAGGGCGTGTACAAGGAAAAATGACTCAACAAGGACGTAATTTACAACTTCTTGACGGTGGTGAAGGCATTTTGATAGATGCTTATAAAGCACGAACCGATCTGCATCTGAAAAATATACAAGAGATTATGAGTGAAGCCTACCTTAATTATATCGATGTAGTTTGGGACAAGATTAGAAATTTAACACCACAAGAATATAACCCTTTTTATCGGTATAAGACCCCTCAGGGTCAGTCGCTTAAGCCGGGTTATGTCATTGGTACCTTGCTTAATAAAATGAAGAATTTAGAGCCGAAAGAAGCTCTCAAAATGGTTCAGGATATATGTGTCGTTCCAAATGGGAGAGAGGTTTTATATGAACTTTACGTCCCTTTTGATCTCAAAGACCCGTTGGAGTTAGATATGAGAAATGCTATATTAACTACCTTAGCTGTATTATTGGGAGGCAGTCCAAGTGTGCAAAATATTGAGCAATTTAAAGAGATTACTGATCAACTTTTTGATGATGACTTTATCAGTAAGTTTATCGTAGCGGCCAAAATTGACCTTACTAAATACTTTGAAGAGATTGGAAAAATACGCAGTGTTACAGAAGGTCCAAATGGTGAGAGATATGTAGATTATTATGCCAATAAACCTGTTATAAAAGAGCCTGTAAGAAATAACGATAAGCCGCCTGAAAAGCCCGTTGAAAACAAGCCGATAGAGAAAAAAGATGAATTAGTACCATTAGTAAAAAA
>CANDYN010000083.1 GCA_947424985.1 Rickettsiales bacterium
TTAATTTATGAGGCAAGAGAAATAAAAAAGCAAGTAATTTTATTTCTTCTTCTTTTTTTTATATTCAGTTTCGAGTTCATCCCAAATTTTATCTGCAAATTCTTTTAAATATACTGGAATTTTAACGCAATTTACATTGTTTGCTGCACCAAAAAGTGCATAAAAAACCATTTTATGTTTGAAGAAATCGTTTAAATTGCAAAATTTTTTATATATTATCACGAAATCTTGTTTTAAAAATTCATCTTTATTGAAAATTCCACATTTTATCATTGCTTTTTCCATTGCCGGACCTATATTTTTAAGTCGCCTTAGTCCATCTTTTTTATATTTCTTATTTAAAAAATTGACAAAAGCAGGTGCTTCATCTCCAAATCGTAATATAGAAAACCCTGAGCCAGATTGAAAATTCGTTAAATCTATTACACAAGATGGTTTTTTTTCTAATAAATTGTCATCGATTGTAACAAGATCGGCAAAACCAAGGATTTCTTGTGATAAATTTTGGAAAATCGAAGTATCTTTTTCGTTTGAAATATTTGCAGAAGTCGCCGCGATAGGCTTATTAAATTCATGTAAAATATTTAAAATAAATTCGTCATTTGAAATTCGTACACCTAAAGTTTGATATCCAAAATTGGAGATTAATGATATTTTTGCTGTTTTTTTTGTGTTCAATATAAAGGTAAATTTTCCTGGTAGCAATGCTTTTAGTATATTAAAAACTTCATCGTTCACCTCACAAATTTCTTTTATTTGATCAATGTTTTTGCAAAAAACTGCGAGTTTTTTTTCTGGTTCTCGTTTTTTTACATCATATATTTTGAAGATCGCCTCTTGGCACATTGCATTGGCGATTAATCCATAAACCGTATCAGTTGGAATAATGCAAACTCCTTTGTTGTTTAGTATGCTTGTAACGATTTTCGCTGCATTTTCTTCGCTTTTATGAATCATATTTGTATACTTTATCCAACGCTAATAACGGAAAAATAAAAGTCAAAAAAATCTTGACTTTATCTTTTTTTATATTTCAATTCGTTTGCAAGTTATTTTTTTCATGAATGGAAAAATCGTACAGATTTCATCGTCCATCGTAGATGTTGAGTTTGAGACAGAGGTTCCAAGTATTCTAAATGCCTTAATTGCTCAAGCTGATGAAAGAGCAATAACCCTTGAAGTAGCGCAGCATATAGGAAATAAAATAGTTAGATGTATAGCGATTCACTCAACAACGGGACTAAGAAGGGGTGATGTTGCAATCGATACAGGAAGAAAAATATCGGTTCCGGTGGGAGAAAAAACTTTGGGTCGAGTTCTTGATGTTTGCGGCTCTGCAATTGATAATAAAGGAGAAATTGATTCGGAAAAGTGGGAAATTCATAGACCTGCACCGGAATTCACAAAGCAAAGCACCAGAACTGAAATATTTTTCACTGGGATTAAAATAATAGATCTTCTTGCGCCTTATGTAAAGGGTGGAAAAATAGGGCTTTTTGGTGGAGCGGGGGTTGGAAAAACTGTTTTAATTACCGAACTTATTAATAATATTGCAAAATTCCACTCAGGAGTTTCGGTTTTTGCCGGTGTTGGAGAAAGAACGCGTGAGGGAAATGATCTTTATCGAGAGATGATCGAATCTGGCATTATTGATGATAAAAATCCTGAAAATTCTAAAGTAGCAATGGTTTTTGGGCAAATGAATGAGCCTTCCGGCGCAAGAGCAAGAGCTGCCTTATCCGGTTTAACTTTGGCTGAATATTTTAGGGATGTAAAATCTCAAGACGTATTGTTTTTTGTTGATAATATATTCAGATTTACTCAAGCTGGAGCTGAAGTTTCCGGACTTTTGGGTCGAATTCCTTCAGCTGTTGGGTATCAATCAACTTTGGCACTTGAGATGGGCGAGCTTCAGGAGAGGATAACATCTACTGTAAATGGTTCTATTACTTCGGTTCAAGCGATTTATGTTCCGGCAGATGATCTAACGGATCCTGCACCGGCAACATCGTTTTCACATCTTGATGCAACTACGGTTTTATCTCGTCAGATTGCAGAAATGGGAATATATCCAGCAATTGATCCGCTTGATTCAAGTTCATCCGCTTTGGAGGTTTCAATTGTTGGGCAAGAACATTACGATATCGCAAGAAAAGTTCAGCAAATTTTACAGAAATATAAATCTTTACAGGACATCATCGCAATTTTAGGTATGGATGAATTATCGGACGAAGACAAAATTATTGTATATCGTGCAAGAAAAATTCAAAAATTTCTATCTCAACCTTTTCATGTTGCAGAAGTTTTTACTGGCTCTCCCGGGAAGTTTGTAAAAATTGAAGATACAATTTCAAGCTTTAAAGAGCTTTGCGATGGGAAATATGACTATATTCCCGAACAGTTTTTTTACATGAAAGGTGGAATCTCAGATGTACTTGAGGCATTTGAGAAATCTAAAGCAACCGTGGGTTGATTTCAATTGACTTTGTTGTGACAATATTATAATGAAAAACAAAGCTGAGAATGGGTTTTGGAAATATAGCGAGAAAAAAAATTGACAGTTATAAAAAACACCAATAGTAATTGATATAGATTTTTAATAAATAAAATGTTACTCAGAATTAGATTGAAGCATTTGTTAATGGCGTTTGTTTTATTGCTACTTAGTTTTTTGTTGATTTACGAAAAAGCAATAAGGGATAATTTTACCGAGAAAAATAGAGAAATCGTTAAGAGTGTGACACGTGGCATTTTGGATACGGACGATTTGATGGGTGATTCTTTGGAGGCTAAGTTAAAATCGTGGATCGCAATTGAAAAATTGACACCAAGCAAAACAACCGAGGATTTTATAAAAATACGAGATGAGCTGAATGTTACAATATTAACCACTTGGAATAAAGAGGGTAAGATGGTTTTGAATAGTAATGGCGAAGCAAGTAAGACACCTTCGTATGCTCTGTTTGAATTTTGTCCGCAATATAGAAATATGCAGCAAGAGTCTGGGGTCATAAGAACCTTTCCTGTTTTTAAAAGCAAAAAAAGGAACGTTCCAAACAAGCTGTCGATTGTTTATAATGCGGAGCTTGGAAAATATTTCAATATTTCTTACGATGAAGCTCCGATTAGAAATATTCTAAATGATAAGGCAAGATTGCATAGCGATATTTCATACATGGGATTGTCTGGTCCGGCTGGAATAGAAATTATGGCATATAATAAGAATAATATGACTATAAATCCTATTGTATTTGAAGATTATCAAGAAAAGATTACGATTGAGAGATCTAAGGATTTTGAAACAATAACTATACCATTTGGTGGTTTGCAGAAAGAGTTTTGTTTGCAAAATAATCGTGGTGCTGCGGAAGACGGGAAATATTTTTATGTGTTAACTGCTGTTTTCTCAAAAGCAGATATAAACCATAAAATGTTCGTCATTCGTTCCGTATTGTTGACTATAATCGGAGTATTATCTGTTGCAGCTTACATCTTAAGCATGGCATCAGAAAAAAGAAAGACTTAGTTGTTATTTGATATTATTTATTAATAATATCAAATAAAGCTTTTCCGATTTGAGATGGTGAATATGAAACATTTATTCCAGCTGATTTCATCGCTTCGATTTTAGATTCAGCATCTCCAGCTCCACCACTTGAAACGATCGCACCTGCATGCCCCATTGTTTTTCCTTTTGGCGCTGTTCTTCCGGCGATAAACCCAGCCATTGGTTTTTTAATTTTCGATTTTTTGATAAATTCACAAGCGTTTTCTTCGGCATCTCCACCGATCTCACCTATCATAATTATTGAATCAGTGTCTTCGTCATGCAAAAACATATCAATACAGTCTATAAAATTTGTTCCATTTAATGGATCACCACCGATTCCGATACAAGTTGATTGCCCAAGTCCTAAATTTGTTGTTTGAAAAACCGCTTCGTAAGTTAGGGTTCCCGACCTTGAAACTATTCCAACTCCACCTTTTTTGTGTATATGCCCAGGCATGATACCAATTTTACATTCATCTGGTGTTATTATTCCTGGGCAATTTGGTCCGATCAAGCGGCTAAAAGAACCATTTAATGCTTTTTTTAC
>CANDYN010000084.1 GCA_947424985.1 Rickettsiales bacterium
GATAAAAATAAGATTTCATCGGACTTCAGCGGCTCTTTTATTCCAATTAATGGCGTTAGTAAAACAATTTGCGTAATCTCAGGCAAGGGTGGAGTTGGAAAAACTACCACCACGCTTGGTCTTGCATATAGCTTAAAAAACCGCGGATTTAAAGTTGGAGTTTGTGACCTTGATATTTATGGCCCATCTGTTCCATCTTTTTTAAATATTTCACACAAACATAAATTTGAAAACGGATTAATTATGCCGTTTTTAAAAGATGGAATAAAATTTGCCTCAATTGGAATGATGACAGACAGCAACGAGCCGATAATTTGGCGAGGACCAATGCTTACCAAGGCAATGAACCAACTCATACGCGAAGTTGACTGGAGCGATATTGACTATTTGATAATTGATACTCCACCAGGAACCGGCGATATACACCTAAGTTTGCTTCAAAAATTTCCACTTGACCACGCAGTCGCCGTAACAACAAACGACGAAACTTCTGTTAAAAATACGATTAAATCTATTAATATGTTTAGAAAGCTTTCAAGACCTATTGACTTACTTGTGACAAATATGGCTTATTTAGAGAACAATAGAAACAAAATATCAGTTTTTGGTGAAGCGGACTTTGCAAAAAATGCTACCGTCAATCTTAACATAACACACTTTATCGAGATTCCAATTTTTAATAAAAAAGAGGAGATTCTATCTTTTAACTTCAATGAATTTCCTTAAGCTGAAATGCTTTTTCTCATATTACCCTCAAGTTTTACCTTATAAAACATAACATCACTCAGGCTTATTTTCTCAAAATGATCTGATTTTTTAATATAATCCTTGACCTTAAAATAGTTATCATTATTATATATCTGAAATTGTATTGCCTCTTTCATTTTTTCTTGCTCATGGATTTTGGAGTTTACACCGGATATCTTCTTTTCATAGGTATGTATGTTTGATTTAAATGAGAAAAAAGCAAAAAGATGCATTGCTGTAACAAGCGAAGTCACAATCAAACCTACAAACATTTTTCCTATATAGATATCACCAACCATAAAAATATAAAACACGATTCATTAATATCTCTTTTGAAATAATTTGCAAGAAAAATCTTGATTTTTATTTTATTTCATAGATCTTTAGTTGATGATATTTTACTTTTTAATGAAAAAAATCCTTATTTTATCGATATTGTGTATATTTCTTAATCAGAAAGCTTTTGCCGTAACTGAAGACAAAAATACAAAAGAGTATGTTGCACGCATTGCAAAAGGAATATTTGAGGTAGTTAGCAATAAAAAGTTAAAGCTTGAAGAACAAAAACAAATGTTACTTGATAGATTTATCAATGAAATTGATTTTAATTGGAACGCAAGAGCTTCTGCCGGACGTGCTTTTCGCGACATGAACGACGAACAAAAACTTGAATTTGTCAAGGCATATAAGCAATTCTTAATAAGAGTTTGGCTTCCAAAATTCAAAGGATATAACGACGAAACATATAAAGTTGGTGAGGAAAATGAAGTTCCGGGAACAAAAGACGACAAAACCGTTCCGGTTACAATAAATCTAAAAGATGGAAAAATTATTACACTTGAGCTTAGAGTTCGAAAAAGCGAAGATGGATATAAAGTATTAAACGTTGTAGCGGAAGGAATAGACATGGCAAGAACATATAATATTCAGTTCACAGAATATGTCGATAAACACGGAGTTGCTGAGTTGATAAAATATTTACAAACCGGAAAAAGTAAGGAGATGGCAGTGAAGCAATAAACAAATCACTCCTTGTGATACATTTTTGCCAATTATATGGTAATTATATACTTGACAATTAAAATAATTACCCCATAATGGAAGGTATTAATTTTTTTTATGCACCTAGAAATCAGACACGATCATGATATAAATATTAAAGAAGCCTTTAGAGAATATATAAATGACGTCTTAGATGAAAAATTTGCACAATATTTTTCCGGATTAAATCAAGAACAAGTTAGCTCTAATGTATCTTTTCAGAAAGTTAAAACAAAAAATCATATCGAGTGCAAAGTTACAATTCACGGGGATTTTGAAATTATCGCAAGGGGTGATTCAGAGGGTGAAAACGCTTCAAGTGCATTTGAATTAGCACTTGCAAAAATAATACACAAAATGCATAAATATAAAGACAAATTTGATGAATATGCAGTAAAAAAATATAAGAAAACTCACGATGGCAGAGTCCTGAAAAAACTTACATTCGACGCAACTGATTTTGATTCTGAATCTGAAATTGACGAAGATACTTCAACAGTTTCAAACACAAGAATGAGAGTTATGTCTTCAATCGAAGCTGTTATGGAGCTTGAAATCACCGGCCTTAATGCGATAACATATATCGATGAAGAAACAAAGCATATATGTTTTGTTTATAAAAGATCTGATGGGGAAATGTCTTTTATAGATACTCAGACGAAGGGGTAGCCCAAATAATACTTGTGGTTCGTATGTGCAAAAAAACCAAGAGCAACCGAAAAGCACAATAGACAAGAAAATATCTCAAGGAATATTGGATCAACGAAAAAGGCTTTATCAATTGAAAATTGAAGGGTATACAGATCAACTACTTAAAGAAAGCATAGGGCAAAAATATCAAGAAAACAATGAAAGATTATGGCTGCAATTAAGACAAGATGCTGGTTTAGACAATAAATATAACAAAGAAAAATATTTGGAAATAGACAAAATACGCAAAATACATGTAAGCGATACTGCGATGGAGATCATTAAATGGAGTCCGCAATCCGAAACATTATTTAACAAATTCAACAAATATAAACAGGAACTCGAAGAAACAATATTACAATCACCACTTTCACATGCAGAACGTATTCAAAAAATTCATAAATTGTTACCCAATAATGACTTTACCATTTCCCCTCCCTATGTTTACAGTAAAATACTTAATAAAATGATAGATAACATTTGCAGCAAATTAGGGGATAAATATATCTCAAATCTCGAGCCAAATCTTCGTGAAAAATTTACACAAGCAATAAGAGCATTTCTGGAACACACAATGACATTGATACTTGCTTTTGAAGTTGATGTATCTGCCGATAATAATATTATTACAGATATCGACAGAAGGGTAAATTATACTTCAACAATGAAACAATTGCCAAATTATATCGATGAAGACGGCAATAAAAGCGTACTTGCATTGTGGAGTAATTACCACAACAACAATACAGAGCTTATTGCTAGATTACCAATGTTAGAAGGTGAAAATGAACGGTTAAAATCTACAATTATGAAATTCTTTGCCAAGGTTGCTCAATGTCGTAACGATTATATAAAAAATGTAAATGATCAAAGTTTTATAAATAAAAGTTTATCGTATACACTATCCATCTTATGTAAGGCAATAAATAATAACTCAAAACTAAAGAATGTATTGCATCGACAAGAAATAAGAGATGAAGCTATTGGTTTTCTTGCAAACACTAAGTCTGGTAACAAAATCAACCCAGATGATAAATCATTATATATGTGTACTGTACTAAAACGTACTAATCATTATGACAAAAGTTGTTACATTTTTTTTAAAGAAGATCAATACGAAAAAGCAGTTAAGCAAATTAATTTCATATTACCACAAAATCAGCAAATACATACACAAGAATTACAAAAAGAGAAAAATCCATATAAAGGAGATTATACAGTTATTGACAAAAATGAACAGCAAATATCACAAAAATTTAACTTTCAGGAAGAGTTCAGCAAAAAGGAGAGGGAGATGAGAAGACTGATTACAAGACACAATGAAATTCATAATATAAAATAATGCGTGCCCTATAAGCCGAGTTCTGTCGATTTTTCAATCGTCTAACCATTTATCTTGGCAAAATATTACTATCTTGCACCAGCACCCTACCCGATCGCAATCAAAAGACAGATATGCGCGACCTTATTTGGGCTTGCCTCAAACGGGGTTTGCAATGCCAAATTTGTTACCAAATTTGCGGTAGTCTCTTACACCACCTTTTCACCCTTACGGAAAAACCGCGGTATACTTTCTGTTGCACTATCCATAGGCTTTCAC
>CANDYN010000085.1 GCA_947424985.1 Rickettsiales bacterium
CGAGAAATACCTGAGTTTATCACGCTTTGAACGCAAGGTGGAGTTTTTCCAAAATGTGAACATGGCTCTAAATTTACAACCAATGTTGAGCTCTTTATGTCGATATTTCTGTTTTTTGCATCCAAAATTGCGTTAATCTCAGCATGATTCTCCCCATATTTTTCATGAAAACCCTGAGCTAAAAGCTTACCATTATTATCAATTAAAACCGCTCCCACCATAGGATTTGGCAAAACTTTTCCAGCGCCTTTTCGAGCAAGTTTTAACGCTTTTTTCATGCATTTCTCCAAATCCCTTAAATCCATAAAAATTTATTTGACATTAACGAAATATATTTTAGTTAATAACAATATATTTAATTTGCAAGTTGTTCACTGGAATTATTCAAAATTTGGGAGAAATAATCAGCTTTGAAAATGGAAATTTGATAATTAAAGTAAAAAATTTTGATGAAAATTCAATAAAGATTGGAGAAAGTATTGCACTTGACGGCTGCTGCCTGTCCGTAACTTCGATTGAGCATGATATTTTAAGGTTTTTTGTATCAGGCGAGACAATTTCAAAAACGATAATTTCAAAATATAAAGTTGGTAACTTTGTAAATCTTGAAAAGCCAATTACAATTACAGATAAATTAGGTGGACACTGGGTTTTGGGACATGTTGACTGTGTATCCCATATTGAAACAATAGAAAAAAGCGAAGGAGCATGGGAAGTCTTTATCAATTTACCTGCAAACTTTAAAAAATACGTAGTTTATAAAGGTTCAATCGCCGTTTCAGGCATAAGCTTAACAATAAATGAAATACTTGAAAACTCAATTAGACTTACAATAATCCCAATTACAATCGAAAAAACATCATTTTCAAATCTTACCAAAGGTAGCTTTGTGAATCTTGAGTTTGATATTTTAGCGAAATACACCGAATCTTTGATAAAATATGGAAAATAATGAATATAAATTCGCAAATATTGACGATGCAATTGACGATTTTAAAAGCGGGAAGATGCTTATCGTGCTTGATCATGAAAAACGAGAAAACGAGGGGGATATCGTATTTTCAACAAAATTTGCAAGCGAAGAAATTGTAAATTTCTGTATTACGCACGCAAAAGGATTGCTTTGTGCTGCAATCAGCGAAGAAATTGCTGATAAAATAGGCATCAGAAAAAGTTTTGGACTAAACAAAGGCGATAAATTTGGAACAAATTTCTATGAAAGTATAGATTGTAGCTCTAGTCTTGGAATTACAACTGGAATTTCAGCAGATGAACGTGCCATAACCCTCTCTCAGCTTGCGAAAAGTGACTTTAAATCAAATGATTTTATTTCTCCCGGACACGTTTTTCCAGTTATCGCAAAAAAATTCGGATTAATGGCAAGACAGGGACACACGGAAGCAGCAATAGACCTTGCGAAGCTTGCAAAATTGCCACAAGCAGCCGGGATTTGCGAGATAATTGGAAAAGATGGAAAAATGTTACGTCGCGGAGAACTTTTAAAATTTGCGCAAAAATTTGGAATAAAAATGATATCAACGCGACAAATTGCCGATAAAATTGCATGTTTTGAACAATTCGTAATATATATTTCGTCGGCAAAACTACCAACAAAGTTCGGCGAATTCAATATCCATATTTACCAAAATTTAATCAATGGAATTGAACACATCGTACTTGAAAAAATATCTCAAAACAAAGATATAAAACCACTTTTAAGAGTTCATAGCGAATGTGCAACCGGAGATATCTTTAAAAGCTTGAGGTGCGATTGTAACTTCCAACTTGATGACGCAATGGAAAAAATACAAGCCCATGAGGGCTCAGGTTTTATCGTATATTTACGTGGACATGAAGGACGCGGGATCGGGCTTGGCAATAAAATAAAATGTTATAACTTGATCGATAATGACGAAAAAATCGATACATACAAAGCAAATAGTATTCTTGGATTTGAAGACGACTTACGTTCATATTACGATCTATATTGGATTTTAAAAGCTCACGGAATTGATAATTTTGACTTAATGACGGGAAATCCGGAAAAAATTGAATTTTTACAAAACTTTGGCTTTAACTTTACATCAAGTGGACATTATACAAAACCAAATAAACACAACGAAAAATATCTCAAAAGCAAGATTTTATCAAAAAATCATAACATTTTTTTAGACTATGATAGCAATAATTAGATCAAGATTTAATGAAAAGATTACAGAGGATTTGCTCACAGGATGCAAAGAAAGACTTACGAAACTTGGAGCAAAATATGAAATTTTTGAAGTACCTGGAGCTGCAGAACTTGTTTTTGCATCAAGAAAATTGCTTGACAGTGGAAAATACCAAGCAATAATCACAATTGGTGCCGTAATCAAGGGCGATACTGATCATTATGAATATATTTGCGACTTTGTAACGCTTGGACTCGCAAAGATCAATGCCAAAGGCAAAATTCCGGTAATATTTGGAGTTTTAACAGTTCAAAGCGAAACTCAAGCCGAAGAAAGGGCTGCGCCAAACAAAATGAACAAGGGTGCAGAATTCGCCGATTGCGCACTTGAAATGATAAAATTTAATACACAAGGTTCAAAACCAAGTGGTGGAATAAATCCGTATAGCAGATAAATTTTCTGCTTCCAAGATAAGAAGATATCAAAAATAAACTATAAAATATTAGATTTTATGGCATTTAAAAATATACAATTTCCAATAAACATCGCAAAAAACTCATTTGGTGGACCGTGTTTTATGACAAATATAACCCAAATAACGTCCGGAAGGGAATTCGCAAATCAAATTTGGCGATATCCAAAAGTAAAATATACAATCTCAAGCGGGCTTTTATCTCAAACTGAAATTCAGGAAATTTTATCCTTTTTTCGCATCATGAACGGCAAATTACATTCTTTTCGTTTTAAAGATTGGTCAGATTTTGAAACAAAAAATGAGAAAATTACCATTTATCAAAGCAGTGAGAAAAAGTTTCAATTAATAAAAAACTATAAAATGGATAATGAAACTTGCATACGAAACATAATTCTACCAATTGATAATTCTTTAACGATTTTTGTAAATAACAATCCATTAGATAGAGAATTTTTTAGACTTTTGGACGATGGAATTGTCGAAATTTTATCAAATTTATCGCAAGGAGATGAAATTTCTGCAAGCTTTGAGTTTGATATTAAAATGAGATTTGACGTTGATTTCATCGCCATTTCGCCCCAAACAACAAAGTCATATAAAATGCAAGACATGGTGTTAACTGAAGTAATTTGATTTTAAAATGTTAAATAAAAATATAATTACTGAACTTGAAAATAATAACAATATTGCATTTTTTTGTGATATCTCTTTAAATAATGAAAATTTTCATTTTACAACTCATCATGATAATATAAAACTTAACGAAACTGAGCATTTATCAGGTATTGATGATTTTTTAATACAATTTGAAAAAATATCTCAACATACACAAAATTGGATAAAAATTGCACTAAAAGAAGATATTTTAACAAAATTTGCCTTTATTAACAGCGGAAAAATAAAAATTTTCGTACAAAGCTTAAATTCTGGTGAAAGACATGATATTTTCAATGGAATTATTTTGAATGCAAAAATAGAAAATCAAAACCTTGCTACGATTGCATTTTCTTCATATTTAATCACACTTTCACAGGAATTTGGAGATTTTTTTTCAAAAACATGCAGGGCTGAATTTGGAGATAGTCTTTGCAAAAAAGACCTCACGAGCTATACTTTCCAAACCAAGGTTTTATCGGTAAATAATCAATATCAAATCAAAATTGAGCTTGAAAAAGAAGATGGATTTTTTACAAATGGCTATGCAATATTAAAAAGTGAGAACCTTGAGTTTAAAACAAAAATACTGATACATGTAAACAACATTCTAACAATTTTATCTCTTTGTCCATTTAAAATTACAGAAAATCTCGATATAACTTTGATTTTACCTTGCGGGAAAACCATTTCTGATTGTAAAAAATTTAATAATATTGTAAATTTTCGCGGTGAACCTTTTATCGCGGAAG
>CANDYN010000086.1 GCA_947424985.1 Rickettsiales bacterium
TTAAGTGGGAAATATGGACACTCGTTTTTACTTGGCGGAACAGGTCTTTTGATCGTTTTTAGCGTAATAAACGACGTTGCAACTCAAATTCAGTCTCACATGATGAGTGGAAAATATGAAAAAGCAATGAAAAGATATTCAGCAAAAAAATAGTTTTATAATATATGAAAAACATAGTTCTAATCGGAGCTCCTGGTTGCGGCAAAGGAACTCAGGGAGATATTTTAAAACATGATTTTGGACTTTTAAAAATAGCTCTTGGAGATATTTTACGAGAATATAGAATTGATAAAACAAACGAATTTTCATCTCAAATAGACGCACTTATGGACAGCGGAAAACTACTACCAAACGATCTCGTAAACGCAGTTGCAAAGGATTTTATCGTAAAAAATGCAAAAAATGTCCAAGGTTTGTTGTTTGATGGATATCCAAGAAGTGTAAATCAGGCTGAATTTGTTGATAAAATACTAAAAGACGAGTTGGATACAGAAATTTCAATCGTAGTAATGCTTGACTTATCACTTGATTATTTAATCGATAGACTTCAAAATCGTTATACGTGTAAAAAATGTGGGGCAATATACAATAAAAAAACAAATCCTACAAAAATTGAAGGTGTTTGTGATAAGTGTCAATCTAGTGATTTTTCAATAAGAGCTGACGACGGAGAACTTTCAATTATCAAAACAAGATTTGAAGAATTTAATGAAAAAACCATGCCGGTAATTTCATACTATGAAGCACAAAAAAAACTCGTAAAAGTTAATGCAGCACTTGGAGTTGATGAAGTTTATAAAGCAATAGTTTCTGCAATTAAAAATGCTTAATTTCTTAAAAGAAATTGCTATTTTTATTCTATCTTGCGTCATTTTATTCGTACTAATCTTCATCAGAAAAAGCTGTAAAATAGTAAAATTTGAAAATGATTACGAAGAAACAATTGACAAAAGTCGCCCCGTTTTTTATTTTCTTTGGCATAGATCCGGCGCCTCAACCCTGCCCTACTTGCCATTTTATAAAAAAAACCATAAAACTTTTGTAACTCTTTCACTAAATAAAAGCACCAAAATAATGCGTTTTGCATTTAAAATTCTTGGAGCAAATATAATCGACGGATCGAAACATAAAGGATATTTGGGCTCAATTAAAGAAATGATGAAGGTTTTACAGACAAAAAAAAACGCGTTAATCGCAATTACACCGGATGGACCAAGAGGACCCGAAATGACAATAAAAGACGCAACATTATTTAGACTTATGAAAAAATATGATGCACAAATACGATTTATATGTCCAATTTCAAATAAAATTTGGGAAATAAATACTTGGGATAAAATATATATCATAAAGCCATTCTCAAAAGTTTTTTTCATGGATCATGAAATTTTGTCACGAGATGAAATACAAAATCTCGACGAAGAAAAGTTAAAAAATCTTTGCGAAGAACGAATGTATTCTTGGTTTTTAAAATTAAGAAAAGAAACCGGACTATCTCATGTTTCCCAGGGTACAACGAAAAAAAAACGTCCAAATAGCGGAGAAGACAGAATTTAAAAAATATATATTGCAATTAATATTATTGAAATTAGGCTTCAATGATTTATTAGTTTAGAATGTTTAATGTTACAAGAGAAGAATTTGAAATAAGTGGGAAAAAATATTATTTAGAAACCGGAAAATTTGCAAATCAGGCCGATGGTGCCGTTGTATGTGGATGTGGAGATACTCAGGTTTTAGCAACAGTAGCCTTTGCAAAAGAAGAAAAAAAAGGAGTTGATTTCCTTCCTTTGACTGTTAATTATATCGAAAAGTTCTATGCCTTTGGTAAAATTCCCGGTGGATATATCAAAAGAGAAGGAAGGGTAACGGAAAAAGAAACTCTGATTTCAAGACTTATTGACAGACCGATAAGACCAATGTTTCCTGAGGGTTTTTATAATGAAATTCAAGTTATTTGTACGCTTATTTCATACGATAAAGAACACGATATGGAAGTAATTGCATTAATTGCAGCAGCAGCAGCAGTTAGATTGTCAGGACTTCCGATTTTACATACAATTGCCGGAGCAAAAATTGGAATGATCGACGGTAAGTTCATCGTAAATCCAACCATAAGCGAAATTGCAAATGAAGAAAATAAGCTTGATTTAACGATTGCTTCAACAAAAGATTCGATTATAATGGTTGAATCTTGCGCACATGAGCTGTCAGAAGAACAAATGCTTGAAGCATTGTTTGAAGCGAAAAAAGCAAGCTGTATTGCAATCACTGCAATTGACAATCTTGTAAGCAAAGCTGGAAAGCCTAAATTTGAATTCAATTTTGATAAAACTAGAATTAATGCAATTGAAAGTGAGATTGATGGAAAATTTGCAGATGATATTGCAACTTGCTATAAAATCAAAGAAAAAAGAGCAAGAAATTCTGCAAAACTTGTTCTTAAAAAATCAGTTAAAGAATTTTTTGCAAACAAAGTTGCAGCCGGTGAAATTGATGAAACAAATTTACTTACAGCGCTTTCAAATTGTGAAGCAAGAATGGTTCGAAATAGAATTTTAAATGACAAAACAAGAATTGACGGACGCGGAGAAGATGATATTAGAGAAATCTATATCGAACAATCTGTTCTTCCAAGAGCACACGGATCTGCACTTTTTTGTCGCGGTGAAACTCAAGCCTTGGTCGTTGTTACCCTCGGATCTTCAACCGATTCTCAAGCTTCCGAAGGAACGGAAGGGGTTTCAAGAGAACAATTTATGTTACATTATAACTTTCCTCCGTTTTCTGTTGGTGAAATCGGTGCATTAAGAGCTCCTGGAAGACGCGAAATTGGACATGGAAGACTTGCACACAAAGCTATATCTCCAATGCTTGACCTAAAAAATTGTCAATATACAATTCGTGTTGTATCAGAAATCTTGGCTTGCAATGGATCATCTTCAATGGCAACCGTTTGCGGAACATCATTAGCTCTTATGAGCACAGGAATTCCAATTAAAAAACAAATTGCAGGAATCGCTATGGGACTTATTAAGGACGGTGATAAAGTTGCAGTTTTAACCGATATAATGGGCGATGAAGATGCTATAGGTGATATGGATTTCAAAGTTGCCGGAAGTAAAGATGGAATTACAGCTTTACAAATGGACGTTGCAATCGATGGAATCAGCGATGAAGTTTTGAAAATTGCACTTGAAAAAGCGAAAAAAGCAAGACTGTTCTTACTTGATAAAATGGATGCAATAATCGCCGCTCCAAGTACATCTTTAAGTTCGTTCGCACCTCAAGTTGAAAGCTTTGAAATACAACAAAAGCTAATAGGTGATGTAATCGGGAAAGGTGGCGCAACAATTAAACAGTTTTGTGAAGATTTTAAATGTAAAATCGACATAAGCGAAGCTGGAGTTGTAACTGTTTATGCCGAAGGAGACAACGCAAAACTTGCAAAAGAAGCGATAATTTTGTCAATTCAAGAACTTGAACGTGGTCAAACTTATAGTGCAACAGTCCTCGAACTTCGTGAATTCGGTGCTTTTGTAAAACTTCCGGGAAACAAACAAGGATTGCTACACATTAGCGAAATCGACGATGAAAGAGTCGAGGACGTAAAAGATTATCTTGAAGTTGGACAAGAAATCTCTGTAAAATACCTCGGAACCGATGAAAAAAGAAGAATCAAGCTCTCCGCAAAAGGTTTTGGGCTTAAAAACAAAAACAAAGAAGTTTTAACGAAAGAACAAAAAACCGGTGAAACCTTGATTGACAATAAATTTCCGGCTGAATCCGGAGTTGAAATGTTACACGGAAGCAGCCATTATTACTCAAATTAGTTAAATGGGCGGAGAAATTCGCCCTTTTAAAAATCTTCTTGACTTTAAAAAAAATTCCGTTATATATATTTATCACTTGTTATATTTTTTTATGTCTCAAACAAGATTTGGATTTTTTCAAACACAAAAAGCAGTATCGAATAATGCCGGACTTCGTGAATATATGCTTGGCGTATATAATTATATGAC
>CANDYN010000087.1 GCA_947424985.1 Rickettsiales bacterium
TTTGTGTCTAGCTCATCAATGTTATCATCCTTCTCTCCATCATCGCCACCTATTTCACCATCATCACCAGGAATCTCATGGTCATCTTCGCCATCTCCATTCTCACCATCACCCCCAGGAATTTCATTTTCATCTGGACCTGTGAAAATATTCTGACAGTTATCTGCATTATAATAGAGAAGACCGGCATTTTTAAGCTCAAGGTTTATACATCTTATATAGTCATCAACATACTGTGGAAAATTAAGATCGGTTCTCTCTATGAGTGCATACCGACGAAGTTGGTCATTACTGCCAGGGAGGGTGAGCGTAGCATTCTGAATCTCAGTTATGAGTCCTGTAAGGTCTGGTATGAATGTAAGGGCGACTCCCATAAATTGTTGATATACTCTTATTAGTGGTGGAATGGATGCTGTGTTTGATGTATTAAAATTGCTCAGTTGAGTTGACTCACCCAAAGCTTCCAATACATCCTTGAGATCTTCAAAAGCTTGATTTGCTCCAAAGCGTTTGATATGACGAAAAAATTCACAAGCAAGTGTTTGTGGTGTTAGTGGGTTTTCCGGATTCATTAGATTGTACAAACCCCAAGGAGTTTGCGGGTCACCGGAAAGACAATCTTTGGAAGCTTGTATTATCCGTTGTTTTGCAGTCATGTTTTGATAAGAACTCCGCAAAGCTTCCTCACCACCATCATTTAATACTTGCATATTACGTGCTTTCTTATTCGCTTTACTCTTTTCTTTTTTCTTTACTCTCTTTTCCTTGATTATTGAGTTTCTCGGCTGTTTATTTCTCTGTTCTTCCAAAAAAGCCTGAAATTCTTTTGATACCTGATTCGCCCTATAAGTATTTTGTTGCCCAAAACCAATTCCATTTATATTTACCGGAGTTTGATAATTAGAGTAAGCTTCATTGTTCAGAGCTGCGATGTCATTCGACATTTTCTCTATCGCATTGTTATTGCTGTTATTGCTCTGATCTAGGTTCCTTGCGCTCTGAGTAAGGGTAACAACTGCTGTTGCTTTCAACGCATTTTTTAGAGTAAAAAGATTCCCCTTGTTTTTATTCTCCTTATTTGTATTCATACCAATATAAAATAAACTGTATATATATTATACTTTGAAAACTTATTGTCAAGCCCTCTCCTAAAGATTTATTTTTGTCTCACATTTTGCACGTTTTATACTACCCAAGCTTGAGTTGGAGCAGGAAGGGCAAAACATTACATTAACATACAATCTCCTCACGTGAGATTTTTTTGTCTATTTGCTGCAATATTGCGAAAATTTATTCAATTCTTGATTCTTAAAAATCATGAACTACATTACGTGAAATTTTTATCTAATATGCATTATATTTTTAAAATAATACCGATGATAGCATTGGTTGTTATGTTAACTCAAACTGCAAATGCAGAAAGTGTTACATATAATCTCGATCCGATACATACAAACGTCACGTGGCACGCGAATCATTTTGGTTTTTCTACTCCATCCGGAAAATTTTCAAAAACCGAAGGAATAATTCTTTTAAATGAAAAAAAACCTGAAAAAAGTAGCGTTAAGGTAAAGATTTATACCGAAAGCATATCAACCGGATTTGTTCAATTTGATGAACATTTAAAAGGACCTGATTTTTTTAATGTGGCGAAATTTCCCGAAGCTGAGTTTGTTAGTGACAAGGTTGAGCTAAAAGGAAAAAATAAAGCAAAAGTACATGGCTACCTGACTCTGCTTGGAATAAAAAAACATGTTGTACTCAATGTTAAATTAAATAAAATTAGTGAACACCCATTTACAAAAAAAAGAACCGCCGGCTTTAGTATAATAGGCTATATTAAGCGTTCTGACTTTGGAATGAGTTACGGAATACCAAGTGTTGCGGATAACATTGAATTACGAATTGAAACGGAGGCGAGCATTGCCTAATTTTGTAATAAAACCCCATTACTTGCTTGGTGAGTGCCCTTCAAGTGCTTTCCTGATATTATCTTTCATGTATTGCTCCAAGTGCTTTCCCTTTTCACCTCCAAGAAGCATATGCATGTATTTTGTCCTGAAAGCGGAATTGGTAACTATCTTCCCATTTACATCAAATGTATCAGCTTCTTTTTTGTTTCCCATATATTCAACTGTCTTTGTGCCTTTTGTAGATCCGTCAAGTATACCAGCCATAACCTTACTGTTATATGTCCCAAAGTCCTGCTCTGCACATTTTTGCTGAATTGTCATGGATATCATTTGTGCCAATGGATAGGTATCAATTCCATTTATTTTAAACTCTAACTCGTCATCTTTTTGATTTTTTTCATCTTCTGGTGTTGCTATCTTCTCATCAATCTTATAGTTTAACTCAGTGAATCCACCTCTTCTTTCTGCAATTTCTGCAATTTTAACAATAATATTGCTGAGCTCACTTGGATTGCCCAATATCTTTAAATAAGCTTGATAATCTTTTTGATTACCCGCTATGTCTCTATCCTCTTGTGAGAACGTGTCTTCTGTATACAATTTTATTAATGTATCACGTGTATCACGAATAGCCTGCTCCAGTCTGTTTTTGTCGTACAATGATATTACATTGCGTTCATCTTTTGCTGCGGCAGAACCCGAAGATGGATATACATCCTTGTAAAATCCTTCATTTTTATAATCGATATACTTTTCTTTATCTACACTTAATAAATTTGTTATCTTCTCAAGATTTGAGTTAGAGGTGACTATTATGCAGTCATCCGACAAGTCTTTAAATTTATCACTTGTGATAAATGTTGTTATGTTGCCTGTATTCATTGTCTTTATAATGTTCTTCTCTGCTGTGTGAAGTTTTTTTTGAAAGTTATTACTGCAAAATATGTTTATATTGTTCGTTTTACAGATTGTGATGTTTTTTTTAACTATATTGGCAAATGCATCATACATCATGCTATGTATCCACGTTGTATTGATGCTTTTGGCATTAACAATGTTATTAAGGGTGTCGTCAGGGATAACAATGTTGTGTTTACCAAGCCTGATAGCTTCGTCTATGACACTCTGATATTGTCGTTCATAATGATCAATAAGCGCTTTTTTGTTAGCCTTATTTGCATCTTTTAATACCGTATTATGCAAGTCAACCATTTGAAATATCGTTACTTTGGTTAAATCCTTTGCGTTGTACTGATCTTTTTTCGGCTTGATAAATTCCAAATCCTTCGCACCTTGCCTAAACAAGACATACAAACCTTCAATTGTTTTGTGTGCTTGTGTCATTTCTGTAATGGTGTTACTTTCGTACGCTCCTTGCTGTACTCCAATTTGTTTCAATATTGTATCTTTGTGTGCATCATCTATCTTGGATTTTGAATTCATCATTTTATTAAAATGATAAAACTCTATCAATGAAAGCGGTGTTGCTATTCTCATTTTTTGCTCCTTGCTAATGCTTTTTATTGCATTGGCAATCTTTTTATTCTCAGAGCTTCGTTTGTTATTTTTAGTCGTAAGTATTTTGTGTAAATCTTTTTCTGCTGGTGGAACTGTGATATATTTTGTACCAGCTTTTATTTCACTGAATAAGTCAGTTAATTGCTGATCTGTTGACTTTGTATCTTTCTTTGGTTTTTTCAATTTTTCATCATATTCTTTCCAAGCTTTTGTTGTTAGAGAGCAATCATAGTCTTTTATGTCAAACTTCTTTTCTATTTTTTCTACCTCTTCTAATATTAGCGTTATGTATTGCCCACTAACCTTCTCTAAGGCAGGTTTAAACAACTTCAAAAAGTTTGCGAATTGTATTTGCTGATCGTTATCAAAAAACAAACGTATCGTATAAGACCCCTTGGGAGACTTCTCGTAAAGTGCATTCAGGTGACTTAATCTTCGTAAAAGATGGTGTGAGAGTGTTTCGTTGTTCAAATACTCAATAGCTTCTTCGGGTGTAAGGTTATACCTTGTGTATTCTTTTGGTGTCAGT
>CANDYN010000088.1 GCA_947424985.1 Rickettsiales bacterium
CAGCAAGCAACATAGTTTTACATAATATACGAAAAGCCTAACAAAGAGAAAATTAATGTCAAATAAAATTTTTCTTGCATGTATCAAAAAAATATGATATAATAGTTGTATTATATATATTTGATATGAACCAACCACAAAAGCAACAAAGCATAATATCAACGAATCAAGCACAGCAAAACAATTATCTTAGCAGCGAACAGCATGATGATCGTTTTAGCGAAGAGATGGATGAGATGACTATAACAGAAAAGATACAACAGAAGCCTATGCAGCATACAAGTAGTGAATTACTTGGCATGATATTTAATTATAACAAACACTCGCTAACTGATCTTAATCAACCCTCCAATGATATAAGAAAAGATAATAACCTCCAAAATATGCAAGGCTTAAAGACTATTGGCAACACTTACAATAGCTTTACTGAATTTAATCATATTATCAAAGAGGAAGAGGATGAACAACAAATAATAAAGCAACCTGTTCAACCTAACTTTAAACATAATGTCACAAAAACAAAACAACAAGGATCAAACGGTGATAACAATAATGCGCTAAGTAACCCCGATAATTTTGATCTCATTGCCAATCAAGATGACATTGATCCCAAAATAGAGGAAGTTAAAAATAGTATCAAGACATATAAAAATACACACGTACAATACAGGAGTAATCTGCCAAATACTGGGGGCGCCAATAATATTTTTCAAAACCAGCAGCAGCAAAAAAATGTCCAAAAACAAGAAAATAAAAAGACGGGTGGTTCGTGCTGCGGAAAAGGTAAATAATCTAAAGCCTTATAATCCCATCGCACCTCTTCGCCAAGTCGTGATTATGTGTTACAAAAATCAGCGAGGTTTTAAAATCTTTACAAAGATTTTGCAGCACAGACATTGCGATTTCACTGTTTTCCGGATCAAGATTTCCGGTTGGTTCGTCGGCCAGTAATAGCTTTGGTGAGTTAATTATTGCCCTTGCCATAGCAACTCTTTGACGCTCTCCGCCTGATAATTGCCAGGGATTTGCGTTTTGTTTATCTGCGAGTCCAAGTTTTGAAAGGACTAAGGCTGCTTCTTTTTGTGCATCTTTTTTGCTAAAACCTGCGTTCATCTTGGGAATTGCAACGTTTTCAAGGGCTGAAAACTCCGGAAAAAGATGATGAAATTGATGAACAAAAGCGATTTCATGCGTTAGGATTGAATTTTTCTCATTCTCCTTCAAGCTTGAAACATCTCTGCCACAAAATTTATACTTTCCTTCAAAATCAGAATCAAGTAAGCCCAAAATTTGCAAAAGAGTCGTCTTTCCACAACCTGATGGCCCCAAGATTGCTAAGCTTTTTCCTTGATCAAGGCTAAAATTTATATTATGCAAAACATGAATTTCATTTCCATTGTCAATAAATTTTTTCGATAAATTTTCAATCTCAACTATTCTTTCCATCCAACTTCTTTTAAAAATTTCTCATAAGTACCGTGGAAAGCAAAGATTTTTCCTCCATCAAAAACAATTAACTTAGTCGCAACTTCGTGTAAGAATCTCTCATCGTGAGTTACAATCATCATGGATCCGTCAAATTCCTTGATTGCATCAAGCAAGGCGTCGGAAGATTCTATATCAAAGTGGTTCGTTGGCTCATCCAAAAACAACATATTTACGTTTGAAAGTAAGATTTTTCCAAGTAAAACCCGACTTTTTTCACCACCGGATAAAACGCCAATTTTCTTTTCAGCAAGCTCACCTTGGAACATCATATACGCGCAAATCCTACGAACAGTTCCGTAATCCGCCGCACTATTTGCCTCTTGAATCTCCTCCCAAATTGTATTTTTTGGATTCAGTCTTTCAACGTTCGTTTGACCGAAATATCCACCTATAAGTTTAGCATGTGTTTTAACACTTCCAGCTTTTGCTGTTAAAAATCCGGCAATTAACTGTAAAAGAGTCGATTTTCCATTTCCGTTTTTACCAATAATACAAATCTTATCGCCTTTCTCAACCGTAAAAGAGAAATCGTCAATAATCAATTTATCGTCTGTATATCCAAAAGACAGATTTTCAACAACAATCGGCTTATCTTTCGTGTCATAAGGAGCAGTTAAAAACTTGAAATCAAGGAATGGAACCGGTGCAAGTTTCGATCCAACGCTTTTTCTATCAAGCATTCTTTGCATAGACTTCGCACGACTTGCCATGGAAGCCTTTGCACCAAATCTTCTGATCCATTCCTCAGTTTCCTTGCGATCTTTTTCCATTGCTATTCTATGTTTTTCATAAATTTCTTCCTCTTGGATAATTTGCTCCTTTATCTTAGCTGGTTTTCCCAAAACTTTTCTAAATCCACCACGGTGAATAATCAAAGTATGAGTTATAACACTTTCCAAAAAAGCACGATCATGTGTAACCAAAATCAACTCTCCAGGCCATTTGCGAAGAAAGTCTGTTAGCCAGCGGATTGAATAAATATCAAGATAATTTGTCGGTTCATCAAGAAGTAAAAGATTTGATTCCAAAAGTAACATTTTAGCTAAATTTACCTTAACCTGATATCCTCCCGAAAGTTCGTTCGGATCTTGTCCCATTTGCTCAAAACTGAACCCCAATCCCATTAAAATCATGTCCGCTTTCCAAGCTTCCGAGTCTCGATCTAGCGGTAAAACGCTACAAACCTCGTCCGTAACAGTTGGATATGTAAAATTAAAATGTTGCTCAAGATGTCCAATCGTATAATAATCCGGAATTTCAACTGATCCGTGAGACGGTTGCATTTTTCCCAAAAGAAGCTTGAAAAAAGTTGATTTTCCTGATCCGTTTCTACCTATTAAACCGATTCTTTCCCCGGGATTTATCGAAAAATTAACGTCTTCAAAAATAACGTTCGTTCCAAATTCAATACATAAATCTTTAATATTGACCATTTTCCAAAAAATCTAAATTCAATCGAGCCTAGAAGCAAAAAAATAAATTGCAATATTAAATTTGTGTCTCGGTTTTTATTATTTTTGCACAAAAAATTATCGCAGAAAGATTGATAAAGATTAATAAAAATACTGATAATTCTATTATTGGAACTATGTTCTCAAGACTCATGTTCGCAACCAAAACTATTGCTATTGTATATACAATTTTGCAAATTTTTGCAAATTTTTGTCCACTAACATATAAAAAAGCCTGTTCCACGTTATATCCATGAGCTAAAGTTGTACTTAATCCAAATAAAATTACAACCAAAAAGAAAACAACTTCCGTAAAAAAATTGAAATTAAAGGCTGCATGTGCAATTTGAACTCCAGATAAATTATTTGCAATTGCAGTAACATCTGAATTTGTAACAAGCACGGCAAAACCTGTAAAACACATAGCTAAAGCAACTAAAATCGGCTCAAATGCAACCAATTTCGCTTGTCTGTACGGAGTTGAGTTCGCCTGAGCATTTGCAATTGCAGAAACTCCAGTACCGGCATCAGTTGCAAATAAAATCCTATGCAAAGAATACCCCAAAACAAATCCAAGCGGAACACTTGGAGCAAAAGCCGACTCAAAAATTCTGTCAAAAACGCCAATAACATTTTCAGAATTTGTAAAGCACACAATAAAAATCGCAATAAAATAAAAAATTGCCATTAAGGGAATCATGGCGGTTAGCACTATTGCTATCTTCTTAATTCCACCAAAAAGGAAAAAGCACGTAAAAAGCGCGATTGGAATTGATATTATCATATTCAAATTTGCAACTATTTCCGGCTTTAAAGTCTCAAAAGAAACCTTTGCCATAGACGCAATTT
>CANDYN010000089.1 GCA_947424985.1 Rickettsiales bacterium
GCTATTTTATTCGCTCCAAAATCTTTTCTTTTGAAGTCAAACATTCGATATGCCTCGGACAAGATTTAACATGATCATTAATCACACCAATAGCCTGTAAATATGCGTAAATTATTGTACTTCCAACGAAATTCATCCCTCGTTTTTTTAAGTCTTTGGAAATTTTGTCAGAAAGATCATTTTTGCCTGGAATCTGAGAAATTGCAATAAATTCGTGATTGATTTGAGAAAAATCTATAAAAGCCCAAAGATATTTTGCAAACGATCCAAACTCTTTTTGTATTTCAAGAAATGCAATTGCATTTTGTTTTGCAGATTTTATTTTCAATTTATTTCGAACAATTGCCGGATTTTGCATTAACTCAGCAAGCTTGTCATCATCATATTTTGCAATTTTGATGAGATCAAAATTATCAAATGCAATACGATATCCTTCTCTTTTTTGTAAAACAGTAAGCCAAGAAAGTCCCGCGTGCGCTCCTTCTAAAATTAACATTTCAAATAACGTTTTGTCATCAAAAACAGCAACTCCCCACTCTTGATCATGATAATCTTCGTAAATTTTGCAATTTTCTTTAACCCATGGACAGCGTTTCATGACCGCACTAATCATTTCCCCAAATCTTCTGAATCTTCGCACCACAAGCTTCAAGTTTTGCCGGCAAGAAATCATATCCTCTGTCTATATGATATACCCGATTGATTGTTGTCTTTCCTTTTGCCATAAGTCCCGCGATTACAAGTGAAGCCGAAGCCCTTAAGTCGGTCGCCATAACTTGTGCACCGGAAAGCGATGGAACACCTGTTATTTCAGCAGTATTTCCCTGAAGAGAAATATTTGCTCCCATTCGAATTAGCTCCGGAACATGCATCATTCTATTTTCAAAAATATCTTCAGAAATAGTGCTTTTGCCTTCAATTGTTGTCATAAGCGCCATAAGTTGAGCCTGACAATCAGTTGGAAAGCCCGGTATTGGTGCCGTTGTTACGTTTGTTGGTAATAATTTCGGCTTTGATTTTATCGCTTTAATTATTCCATTTTCTTCTTTAATTTCAATCCCCATTCTACTCAAAACATCAAGCGTCCCCAGAAAATCTTCAATTTTTCCACCTGTAATATTGATTCCAAAACCGGTAGCTGCCGAAGCAATTGCGTAGGTAAAAGTTTGTATTCTGTCAGACGGAACATGATATGATGCACCATGAAGCTTATCTTTTCCAATGATCGTCAACTCATTCGTTCCAACGCCCTTGATATCCGCACCCATGCTAATTAATAAGTCGCAAAGATTTACAACTTCAGGTTCAATCGCAGCATTTTTAATAATCGTTGTTCCTTTTGCCAAACTTGCAGCCATTAATGCATTCTCAGTTCCACCAACGGTTGTTTTTGGAAAATCTATAATACCACCTTCAAGTCGTCCATTTTTCGTAGTTGCCTTAATATACCCATCCTCAAGAGTTATTATTGCGCCAAGTTTTTCCATAGCCATTATGTGTAAATCAACAGGACGAGCGCCAATTGTACACCCTCCCGGAAGACTTATTTCAGCAGAGCCGAACCTTGCAAGCATAGGTCCCATAAGTAAGATTGAGGCACGCATTTTTCTTACCAATTCATAGTGTATAGCGTTTTTAATGTTTCCTGTAAAAGATAAAGACAGGGCTGGAGTTGTATCTTCTTTGTATTCATCAATTGAAATATCTGCGCCAATTTCAGAAAATATTGCAAGCATTGAAACTATGTCTTGAACATGCGGAAGGTTGGTAAATCTTACCGGCTCATCAGTTAAAATGGCAGCCGGTAAGGCTGTTAAGGCTGTGTTTTTTGATCCGTAAATTCTAATATTTCCGGAAAGTTCATTACCACCTTCAATTATATATTTAAACACATCTTAAACAAATTATTTTTTTGCCTTTGCTTTCTCAACTTCAACGTCATAAGCGATCCTCATTGATTTTATTTTAGTTGGATTTTTTACAGCTCCATTTTCATAATCAAGACCTTTTTTGATTGAATCAACACAATCCATTCCCTCCATAACAATTCCCCAAGCCGTATATTGTTTATCCAAAAATTGGGAATCTTTTGTTACAATAAAAAATTGTGCATCAGCACTGTCAGGATCACTCGCTCTTGCCATAGAAACCGCTCCACGAACGTGCTTTACATCATTAAATTCAGCTTTTATTTTCACCCCACTTGAAGCATTTGGGTTTCCATTTCTTCCACCTGCTTGAGCCATAAAACCCTCAATTACTCTATGAAATTCAATTCCATCGAAATATCTCTCCTTGACCAATTCCTTAATTCTTGCAACATGCTTCGGAGCTTTCTTGGGAAGCATTGAAATTGAAATCTTACAACCCGTGTCAAGCTCTAAATATAAAGTATCCTGAAGTTCTTTTTGAACAATCGGATTTATTTCAACGTTTCCATTGGTAACACTCTCAGCAATAGACATAACAGAAAAAAAACTAAATATAATACCAAAAACCAATAATAATCTTTTATTGATGCATTTTTTTATCGAAATTTTCATTTTACTCTTGACAAAACAATAATCTTAATTTAGTTTAAATAACATTAGATTTTTAATGTCAAGACTTGTTTAATTTGAAATAAAAATTTATGAAAAGTAACAATGTTGATTCAAAAACAAAGAATTGGTATTACGATAAATATATAATGGCAAATGTACAAAGAAATATTTTATTTCTTTTGGCAGTATTTTTATCAATTGGGATCTTTATATCTTTGATTCTTGTGAAATATGTTTATGAAAATAAATCAGTTGAACCGTATCTAATAAAAGTTGACTCAAAAACAGGGCAAGCGACAATTATCGATAGCGAAAGCAAAAGAAAATATACTGCAGTTGAAGCAATTCGTGAGTCTTTTATTGTGAAATATGTAAAAACTCGTGAAGGGTATAATAGAGCAAACGAATCTGATGATATGAATGTAATGCGTATTATGACAGCGAAAGATGCATATATATATTATACGGAAAATCCAAAATTTTATGCAAAAAATGATCTAAGAGATTCGGAGCGAGATGTAAATATTAGAGTTTTTATAAGATCAATTGTATTTACTTCTCCTAAAAGTGCTGAAGTTAAAATTACCCGTAATTATGAAACAGACTCTGCCTTGATTAGAAAAAAGTTCTTCCGAGTTCGTGTATATTTTGATTTTTATGATCTTGAATTACCGCTTGAAGATAGATATTTGAATCCTCTTGGATTTCAAGTTGCAAGTTATGAAATAGCCGAAGAAAAAGTTGGAGATGGAATGGATCTTGATAAAGAACCAGGTCAAGATAAGACAAAGCAAGATCGACTTAACTCAATGGGATAAGTATGAAAACAAAGCCATATAGAATCTATGCAAAAAAACTTGATAGATTGTGCGATAGCGTAATGAAAGAGTGTGCTTTCGGTTTTGGATTTAAAAATACATTCTTATTAAAATCTTGGAATGAAATCATTGGAGATTCGGAAATTGCAAAAGCTGTTCGCCCGGTTCGGTTGTTACTAAATGACAAAAAGAATGAATACACTCTTAAAATTTTTATTTCAGATCTTGGTGTTTGGAGTATCTGGAAAATGATCGAAGGAAGCGTTTGCGAAAAAATAGAATCAATCTTAAAATCGAAGTGTGTTATTAAGATACAGAAGGTTTAAAATCGAATAAATTACGATGCATTTTTAGCTTTCCAATCCTCAATCGCAGCTTTAATCGCGTCTTCGGCTAAAATTGAACA
>CANDYN010000090.1 GCA_947424985.1 Rickettsiales bacterium
GAACTTGAATTTGGAACCGGTGGATATTCAAAAAATTATCCTGGTGTATCTTCGGAGAATGCATTTTGTGCGGATTCAGCGGATTGTACCGCAAATTCTTATAGCGGGCTTTCTTATAAATTTACTCAAAGATATATGATGTATAATTTGTATTTACAAACCGATATGTCTCAGCCTTTAAATTATTTTATGGGTGGTGGTATTGGTATGTCACTCAATTCAATTGCCTTGAGTGGCGTAAAGAGTGGATCAACTGACGACACAGGAGCGGCAACGGATCTTGGAAGCTTTAAAAATGGAATTGCGCCAATTTATGCTTTATTTGTTGGTGGAACGTATGATATATCAGATTCAATTGTAATTCAGGGAAAGTTAAAGGCAATGATAACCGACTCTCCAACAAAGAGATTGGTTGGTGGAAAATCTGAATCAATTGAGTATACTAATGATAAATATAGGGCTCAGAATCAGAGAATGATAACGACAATTGGGCTTGATGTATCCATTATTTTTGGTTGGTAAGTTTATTGTTTACTATATCGCCAACTTTAAATCCTATGCCAATAATTCCCTTTGGCAATTTAGCAATCGCCGTGATACTTTCGCTCATGGCTTCGATTATATTGTAAATTGGTTTGAAAATAAGTGCAAGGGGCGTAATTGGTGCGGAAACCATAATTATTAGTATACATCTATGAATAAAAGTCATCAATTCATCATGTTCAAAGCTTGAATGTGAGCAATACCAAAGGGTTATTCCAAGTGCGATATGAAAGTATATCAGATATGCAATAAACCACTGTGTAGCTTTTGTTTTGCTTGATAAAATATCAAAAAAATTGATTACAAAATCCATCCCCTTGATTTCTTTTTTAATTTCAAATTGCTTTGTTTTTTCTACTTCAATATCTTTTTCGGCCAAAATCTCGGATAGCTTCTGCGCGTCTGTATTTTGAACCGCTTTTATAACTTCATCTTCGTTTGCGTTTTCATTTCCCAGGAGGTTTTTGCCAAGTTTTGATAAAATCGGCCCAACGATCGGAACAAAAGAAACGGCATCAAGTGCAGTTTCTTTGAATATATCGATACCTTTGTTTTTAAGTGTTTGAAGCAGTGGATTTGACATAGTGTTAGATAAAGTTAAAGTTTGAACCGGTGTATTGATTTTTGTATTCTTAATTCTCTCATAATCTTTCTTAAATTCACACCAAGATTTTCCCCATGAAAGCTCGAAATGTGGCTCATCTTTTATTGAGATAAAATTTCCGCCCCAACGCATTCCAAAATTTTTGTCAAGCTCCAATTCTTGACAAATTTTCCAGATTTCAGCATTTCTTGAGAGGTCATATTTTCCATTATTGTTCACAAAAATATCGCACGCAAGTCCATAAAAATGTAGACTTTCATAGGCCTCTCTTGCTTTCGATTGTCCCTTGTTATAAAGTTCAAGTTGACGCTCTGCGGTTCTTAAGCTTTCTGAGATTTGGGCATTGATTCCACGTTTATAGCATTCATTTAAAAGCGTTTCAAATACCGATCTAACCTCGGACTTAAGAAGACTTAGGTTTGATTTTGTTGTTTGTGAATATTGCATATTTGAGAAAAATTTATTGAAAATTAAAAAAATGATACTATATTATGTCTAAGTTTGTATGGATATATGAATATCAGAGAGTTACACGATACAATAAAAAGCATGATTGCAGCTGGAATCCCTGAAGAACAGGCATGGATACAAATTGAGTCTACGAAGCAGGTTATTACGGATACATTAACGCCTATTATCAATGATTTTAATGATAAATTGGATGGATTGGAATCAAGAATAGATAGTAAAATTGATAAAATTAGACTGGAAGTTACAATCAAGCTTGGCTCAATTATGACTGCCGGTGTTGGAGTTATTGGTATTATGATATTTTTAAAGAACTAACGCATATTTTTCGTCAAATCAAGTAAAGGCAAATTTATTATTTTATAACCTGGAAGCAAAAAATTTAATTATTTTTTTTGATTATCACTGTGCATAAATTTATCATTTCCGCGAAGGCGGGAATCCATTTATCTCACAATCCTTCTTAAATTTATAAGGACATTTTCTCGATCAAATTTCAGAATTATATTGCATATTTCTGCTATATAGCAACTGAAGAAAGTGAGTTTATAATTGCAGCAATTTTCACAGAAGCTTGAATGGCGGAGACGGTTACAGCGTGAGATTTAAGTTTTTTTTCATGAGAATCCATGCACATTCCACAACCGGTAATTGCCGAAACTGCAAGTGATGCAAGTTCAAAATCAATCGTCTCAAGTCCAGAATTTGCGATAACGCTCATGCGAAGTCCAACCGGAAGATTCTGATATTCCTGATTTATTGTCAAGTGGAGAAACCTATAGTATATATTATTCATACCCATAATAGCTGCTGCAGCTTTTGCACCGTTCATTTCAGTTTCAGTGAGGCTTTGTGAAAAATGCTCAATAACCATTTCACGAATCTTTAAATCTTTACTCGCAATTGCACATGCAACTGATATTATTGCAGTTTGCTTTGGAGAGAGTGAACTCGACTCACCCAAAATTATAGATTTTGCATTGAGCTTGATATCTTTTGCAAAATCCGGTAGATTATCTAAAAAGCTTTCAAAGTTTGACATAAAATAAAATAATTTTAAATATTACAAATTTACGAACTAAACCTCATTCCAGGTTAAAATTGATTTAAAAAACCAAGATTGCTTTCTATGTTCATCAATTTTATTTTCCAAAAATCTTTTTACAGATTGAGGAGAAAGCGCTTGATAGTAGCTTTCCATTGAGCTTGTGATAAGTTCATAATCTTTTGCTATATCCTTTATCATGTCCTTTGCCGCTAAATTTTCATTTGCAGATTTTAAATTTGATTTTTTTGCAAATAACTCAAGACTGGCTGGAACTTTATCACCTAAAGTTCTTATATGTTCAGCAATTTCGTCAATTGTTACAGATGCTTTTTCATACAAAGATCCAAACATTGTATGAAATTGAACAAAATTTTCACCTTCGATATTCCAGTGGTAACATTGAAGTTTGGTGTACAAACAATAATAATCAGCAAGGATTTGATGTAATTCTTGATTTTTCATAATTTTAAAAAATAAAAATAGGTTTAACTAAATTGAACTATAGAGTATCGTCGCCCGCTTTCCAATTGCAAGGGCAAAGCGCATCCGCTTGAAGTGCATCAAGGACTCTTATTGTTTCCTGTGGATTTCTTCCAACTTTCATGTCGGTTACATTTACGAATCTTATAACGCCTTGTGGATCAACTAAAAAAGTTGCTCTTTTTGAAACTCCTGCGTCTCTATCAAGAATTCCAAGTGAGATAGATAACTCTCTTTTTATATCGGAAAGCATTGGAAATGGAAGATTCTTAAGGTTTTCGTTGTCTTTTCTCCAAGCAAGATGGACAAATTCACTATCGATACTTGCACCGAGAAGTTGACAATCTCTATCTTGAAAATCTTTGTTTATTTTTCCAAATTCAGCAATTTCAGTTGGGCAAACAAAAGTAAAATCTTTTGGCCAAAAGAATACACAAAGCCACTTTCCTTTGTATGTTTCGTTATTTATTTTTGTAAAAGCCTTATCCATAGACTCAATCGATACAGCTGCAGTTAGATCAAACTGCGGAAATTTATCACCAATAGTTAACACAATCAAATTAAATACTAAAGAATTGATAGTATAGATTTTTTAGTTGTCAAGCTTTTTAT
>CANDYN010000091.1 GCA_947424985.1 Rickettsiales bacterium
CTTGCTGTCTTTGTCGTGCAAGTCGCTCTTCGTGGTTTTTTTTATTTATGTTTTCTTTTTGTGCTGTTTTTGCTGCTCCCTCCAAGTCTACTTTGTTATTTTTCAGAATTTGTTCCGGTGTATATAGATTTTGTTTATACAGATTATTCCCATTGATTGCCGTGGGCGTATCAATGTGCTGATTTACATTCAATCCTTGCTGCTGATTTATGCCACCCTTGTTGAGATTTTTTTCTTGTGCCTCAATGTTTAAACCCATGAGATGTTCGCCGTCAAGCACCTTTTTAACCCAGTCCAGTGTCTCTCCTGGTATTTTGTGCTTCTCGGCAATCTCCCGCATAAAGTCCCCTCTTTCTTTTCCAGTTAAATAATGACCTTTCTCTTCAGCATATTTTACAAAATTTCCTACTGCATTTTTTAGATATTTTTCTTTATTCTCCTCGTGCTGTATCTCAATTCCGAAAGCAACAAGTGAAACGTATATGAGAGGCACGAGAAAAGCCATCCCTGTAATTAATGCAAATAGTGTACCAATGACTGCAATGGCTATAGAAATTCCCTGTGCTACCTTTTTTGCAGTAGATTTCTCGGGCGGGTTCTCCTTACGATTTTTTGCATCAAATTCCTTAAATTGATCCGAATTGAGATATTCATCCTTAAGACTACCCTTCTTCTCCGATGCTCCTTGACTCAAAGGCAAACCTAATACGCCGATGTCTTTCTTCTGCCTCTCTCCGTTCAATAACGGATCATTTTCATCTGCTTCTGTGTTGACACTGGCGATACTGTTCGTGTCCGATTTACGAACAAGATTGTTATTGAGCCCCAGTATATTATTGCTTGCATAGTGCTTTTCTGATGTACTATTATCCATGCGTTTCTTTGCCTCCATGTCAATATATTAAAATTACCGCCTAGCATAAAGTATATATTCTATATAGTCAACAATTATTTTATCTTCATCATCCCAAGCGCAATGATCGTAAATATAAAAGCAACAATCCAAAATCTTACTACAACTTTTTCCTCAGATAGCCCCTTTTTCTCAAAATGATGATGTAGCGGTGCCATTAAAAAAATTCGCTTTTTGTTTCGTAATTTGTATGACCCAACCTGTAAAATTACACTTAAAGCCTCAAGAACAAAAAGCCCACCTGCAAATAAAAGTAAAATCTCGTGCTTTGTGAAAACCGAAATAATCCCAATGCAAGCCCCCATCGATAAACTCCCCGTGTCCCCCATGAAAATGCTCGCAGGTTTTGCGTTGAACCATAAAAATCCCAAACAAGCCCCCATCATAGCACCGCAAATTACAATTAACTCGCCTGCGTTCTTAATATATTGTATGTGTAAATATTTCGCGTAAACCACGTCCCCTGCAAAATATGCAATAATCCCCATAGTAAAAGCCGCTAAAAAAAGCGGAACCGAAACAAGCCCGTCAAGTCCATCCGTTAAATTTACTGCATTACTACTTCCGGTCATAACAAAAGCCGCAAAAATAAAATATAAAATCCCAAGATTTATGACAACATCTTTGAAAATCGGTAAATATAAATTTGTGTTTACTTGCTCCGCATTAATCGTATGTCCAATAAAAACAATCCCCCCTGAAATAATTATCTCAAGCAAAAACTTTTTCTTCCCACGAATTCCAACTGCAGATTTCCTTGAAAGCTTCGCAAAATCGTCAAAAAACCCAATTCCACAAAATAAAACCATAGTTAAAAGCGTTAGTAAAACCTTGAAATCCGATAAATTTGCAAATAGAAGCGATGAAAGTAAAATCGAAAATACCATGAAAATCCCACCCATTGTCGGAGTCCCCTTCTTTGCTGCATGAGTTGCAGGCCCGTCGTTTCTAATCGGTTGCCCTTCTCCTTGAAGTGATTTTAAAAATCTTATTCCTCTTGGCATGATCAAAATCATGGTCAAGAATGAAAATCCAAGTGATAATCCAAATCGAACGGTTAAATATTCTCCAAGTAAAAACTTCTGTCCAAATAACAAAGAAATACCGCTTGACATAAAATATTTACGAAATAATACTCAACTCTAAAGTGGTGTTTTTTAAAACTCAAGAAATGTTTGATAAAAAAGCAATTGAAAATTATGAAAAAAAAATCGTAAAATCCGCCTGGCTTGATGAAAGAATTGCCGATATAACCTTCGAAAACCTCTCGGACTTAACTAATATAAAGGCTGAAGAAATCCTGAATATCTCAACAAAATCCGATTATTTATCAAAAAAACTCCAAGAAAAATATCAAAATCTCATGGTTTATAACGATTATAAAATCTTCGATGGAACCCTCGATCTTGAAGGTAAATTTGACGTAATTTTCTCCCTCTCAAACTTACATAAAATTAATAATATAAGAAAATACCTCCTGCAAATTAAGAACCTGATGAACAAAAACGGAATATTTTTTTCTTCAATGTTAGGTGGAGAAAATTGTTATTCATTGTGTGACTCTATGTTTCTAGCCCATGAACAAGGCGGTCTTGGATTTATAAACCACTTTCTTCCCGTTGTTGATATAAAAGACCTAGGATCGCTTTTACAATCCTGTGGATTTCAAAATATAGTTCTTGCTCGTGAAGATTTTAAAAAGAAATATGACTCAATTAACGATGCTTTCTTGGATATTAAAAACCACGGCGAAAGAAACTGTATGATAAATCGAATCAAAACCCCAATCACAAGAGAAATCTTAAAAACCGCCAATGAAATATTTCTGCAAAAACACTCTGGAATAGTGGAATATAAAATCCTGACAATTTTTGCACAATAAATTGCTTCCGGGTTAAAAATAAGGTCATTACATATCGGATGTCATTCCCAATTCCGGAGAGCTCGGAAGATGACAAAATATTTGTATAATAGCTTCAAAATGAAAAAATTTGACCCACAAGACCTAACGTCCTTTGTTGCAAGATCCTTGCAAGACCTCGATGTTCAAACGGAATATTTGCATAATTGGCATATCGACCTAATATGCGAATATCTCCTCAAAGTCTATAAAGGACAGCTCAAAAGATTGATTATAAATGTTCCGCCAAGAAGCCTAAAGTCCGTTTGTATAAACGTTGCATTTCCTGCTTGGATCTTGGCTAATAAACCCTCAGAAAAGATAATCTCGGTAAGTTATTCCCAAGCCCTTGCCCTAAAACACTCGAGCGATTGTCGGAAAATTATGAACTCAGATTGGTATATGAGTCAAACAAAAACTCGAATTAATCAAGGTGAAAATGAAAAGAAAAAGTTTGTGACGAATGAAAATGGATATCGCTTTGCCACCTCAATCGGTGGAACTCTGACAGGGGAGGGCGGAAATTTTATTATAGTCGATGATCCGCAAAATCCCGCGAAAATCCATAGTAAAAAAGAACAAGAAACAGCCGCTACTTGGTTTGATAGCGTCTTAATGTCAAGACTAAATAATAAAAAAATCGGACGAATCGTTATAGTTATGCAAAGGTTACACCCAAATGATCTAACCGGATATTTACTCTCAAAGCCAAATTCCTCCTGGCAATTGTTATCAATTCCATCAATCTCTGATAATCTCAATTCCCATGCCTTTAATGGAAAATTTATAAAACATAGAGGCGATGGTGC
>CANDYN010000092.1 GCA_947424985.1 Rickettsiales bacterium
TTTTTAACTCAGGATAGTCATTTTGCATTAGGTTTTGTAAGTTATCAAAAAGCGTATGCATTTTTACTTCTTTCGCTGAAATTTCATGTGCATATCGCATAGCACGTCGCATAATTCTTCGTAAAACATAGCCCCTGCCCTCGTTTGATGGGGTTATTCCATCTGCAATTAAAAATGAGATTGAGCGTAAATGATCCGCGATAACCCTATGATTTACGTCATTTTTTGTGTCAAAATCATTGAATATTTCACGAGAATTTTGGATTAAATTTGTAAAAAGCGAAGTTTTATAATTATCGGTTTTTCCTTCAATTACAGACGCAAGTCTTTCAAGTCCCATTCCGGTGTCAATGCACTTTTTTGGAAGGTTTTTTATTTCACCGTTTAACATTTTTTCGTTTTGCATGAAAACTAAATTCCAGATTTCACAAAACCTATCCCCATCTTGATCTTTAGTTCCAGGTAATCCGCCTTTAACGCTATCTCCGTAGTCGTAAAAAATCTCGGAAGATGGACCACATGGACCAATATCTCCCATGGACCAAAAATTGTCATTTGTTGAAATTTTTATGATTTTATCATCGCTAAATCCGGTAATTTTTTTCCAAATTGAAAATGCTTCTTCGTCAGTATGGTAAACTGTTATATAAAGCCTATTTTTATCAAGCTGTAACTCTTTTGTAAGAAAATTCCAAGCATGACATATCGCCTCTTCTTTGAAATATCCGCCAAATGAAAAATTTCCGAGCATTTCAAAAAAAGTGTGATGCCGCGAGGTGTAACCTACGTTATCCAGATCATTATGCTTCCCCCCCGCCCTAAGGCTTTTTTGAATTGTTGTTACGTTTTTATGCTTTGGCTCTTCAATGCCCAAAAATATATTTTTAAATTGAACCATTCCGCTGTTTGTAAACATAAGCGATTTATCTTCATAAGGAATTAGCGACGAAGACTCGATTTTCGCATGATTATTTCGTAAAAAATACTCAGAAAACGATTTTCTTAAATCTTGATATGTATTCATAAAATCTATATTTTAAATAATACAAACCATATTTTTATTAATTTGCAAGATTTTTTTAAATGGCTATAAGTTGTTCTGCTGATTTAAATTGTTATTTTCATCATCATTAATCTTTTTAAGGTATCTTTGGTAGCGTTGTTCCAATATTAATCCATTTGAGAGTTTTTCAAGCCCATCTTTTGTTTTCAAATATTGTTTTAATTTGTATGGGTTGCGAAGTTCATCGCTCGTATTTTTATCTAGCTTATAGTATTTAATGAATTGTTTTGCTAATTTGTTATAAAAATCTGCTTGATTAATTTTGCTTTTTGGATTTATAACTCTATTTAATATCTCTCGGTTCAAAGTTTGCGTTTCTCCAAAAGAAATAATTTCAACGGGTGGCATTATTGCTTTATTTTTTTTGAACGCTTGATTTAATTCTTCTGTAAATCCTTCCATTCCCCCCTCTTTTTGCATCAGCTTCCAAAAGTTTGTAAATATTTTTATGGCATCAATAGCACATCCATTCGAAGATTTTTGCCTTCTGCAGAGCATATTCATATACTTTATCGTTTCCACGTCGAAGTTAAAGCTAATGGGTGTTTTATCGCTTTGAAGGCTATCAAGATTTAGCATTATACTTTTTTTTGACAAGTAAACGACTGGAATGTGATGTTCATTAGTAATGTTTTTCAGCAATATAAAAAATATATCAGAGTTTTTATCGTCACACTCTTTAAATTTACTAATTGTGCTTCTTATTACATCGTCATTTGAGTTGTAATATGAAGATTGGGCTATTTCATATGTGAAACCTTTATATTTATCTTTCTTAATTTTTTCTGTATAAAATTTGTCTGCTACAATGCTAATTTGCTCCTCTTTAGACATTTTTGTTTGCAAAATAGTATTATCCACAAATGTACCCATCCCATTGCTATCGAAGGAGTTATTAAGCTCCTCTATGGGGTTGTAGGGATTGTCATCGTTATATTTCTTATCCATGTACCTTAAAAAAGAAGTATAAATTATTTTTTATATTAGTCAAGAATGAATTTATTTTTAACAAAAAAGCTTGACATCTGTATAAAATGTGTTATAATGAATTATGTTATATTTATACAATGTTATATATACTAGGGCTTTTACCGGCTACTTTAATTGCAGCAGCTTTATATGAAGTCTTTTATAGAAAAAAATTCATTAAACCAAAAGCAGTTTAAATTTACATATTTTCAATAATTTTACTTATTTATAAGTTTTGAAAACTATATTTTTTAAAAAATGAAATCGTCAGAAATACGATTTTTTACATCCAATCTTACGTTTTTTTCAAGCGTAATAAATTTATTGGTTCTCGTTTCATCCGTATATTCCCTTCAGGTTCTTGACAGGGTTATTTCAAGTGGAAATCTGCACACCCTATTCTGGCTAACCTTGCTTGTTGTGTTTGTATATTTTGAAATAAATTATATTCAAAACAAGCGAGCGAAAATAATTGATAAAATAAACTCAAATTTGCAGTTACATTTTCACGATCTTGAGTTTGAATTCACAGCTCTTGGCGGCAAAGCTGAAAAAGATATACTGAAAAAAATTAATGATTTTAGGGGCTTTTTTCAAAATCCAAACGGAATAGTTGGGATTTGCGACTTAGTTTGGGCAATTTTATTCCTTTTATCAATTTTTGCAATACATAAGGTTAGCGGATTTGTCGTGTTATTTGGAACGGTTTTTATTGCAATTTTCTCGCTTGTTGCAAATAATGTTTTAATCAAAAATAGCGAAACGCTTGCGAGTGAAAAATCTTCGGTATTTTCCGATTTATATCGAAGTTTTCTTGCATCCAAAACATTTATCAAATCTTGTAATTTGTTACTTATTTCAAATCATTTAAAAATAAAGAAAGAAGATTTGTTGAAAACAAAAAGTGAATTTATTGCAATAAAGCAACCGATTTCCCAATCCATATCCTTTTTAAAATCAATTTTGCAAACTATATTGTTTGCAGTTGGTGCAATTTTGGTTATAAAGGGTGAAATAACCTCGGGTTCAATTATTGCAACTTCGATTTTGTTTGGGAAAATCCTGACACCCTTTTCAAATATTTTTGAAATAATATCAATGTCTCGTGGCTTTAATTCGTCAAAGAAAACTGTTTTGAGCTTAATAGACAATATCTCCGATAGCTTCAATAAAAAAAGCATCATCAATGAAGAAAAATTTACTCTAAGGCTTGAAAAATTTTATGTAAAACAAAATCAATCAGATTCAAATTATATCTTAAAAAACATAGATATTCAAATCCCAAGCGGGAAAATTATTGGGTTAACCGGTGGTGAAACTTCCGGAAAAACGGCATTTTTGCTTGCCTGTTCCGGCGTGATTAATGGAAATTTCGGAAAAGCCTCGGTTAATTTTCACGATATTTCCTCGATAAAAAAAGATGAAATATTTTCATATCTTGACGACTTTGGGTTCTTCGTTGAAAATGAAACAATAATTGAAAACGTAACGAGGTTTGATAAAAATCAGAATAGGCAAGACGAATTTGAAAAAATATTAAGACTTACTGGATGTGAAAAGT
>CANDYN010000093.1 GCA_947424985.1 Rickettsiales bacterium
TTTGTTTATTTTTCTAATTCACTCGTCGTTTTTATTATTTGGCAAAGCAAGACTTGATAAAGCTCCAAAAATACAGGAAACAAATCCGTTTAATATCGTAATTATTCAAACGAATTTCACTCAATATCAAAAATTTGAGGATGTGGAATTGTCAATCAAAACTCATTACAATTTAACAAAAAAAGCCCTTGATGAGGCTCATAAAAACGGCAAAAAAACTCTTGTAGTTTGGCCAGAAACATCAACTCCGTACCCACTTTACAAAAATTTCAATATCAACAAAGACAGGCTTTTGACTTCGGTAAAATCCTTGCTAAAAGACGGTGATTATTTAGTTTTTGGGGGAATTTTACAAGATGAAACAGATTATATGAACTCAGCATTTTTAATGAACAACACTGGAATTTTGTCTTCATACGAAAAAATAAACCTTGTTCCATTTGGTGAATATGTTCCGTTTTTACCGATTAAATCAAGCTTCTTGCCGTCTATGAAAGCTGGAAACGAGCGAAAAAAATGGGAAATTTTTGATAAAAATTTCGTCCCTTTGATCTGTTATGAGGTTTTATTTGATAAAAACATAAAGAAAATGCACCCTGATTTTATAATAAATATCAGTAACGACGGCTGGTTTTCAAGAAGCATAGGGCCACATCAACATTTGGCTCATGCGAAAATTTTAGCAATAAAGAATAACGCAAGCGTTATAAGAGTTGCAAATACCGGAACTTCGGCAATTATTGACAAACATGGAAAAATTTTGGTAAGTATCGATAGACACGAAGAAGGTTTTGAAATTTTTTAAGCCGGAAGCCCCTCTTTTGCAAGATGTTCATTGAATTCCTTCGTCATTTTTTTGGTAATTTCAACCTTTTCAACCGCAGCACGCTCAAGCTTTGCGATGTAAAAATCCCCGAATTTCTTTCTAACAAGCCGATTAACATTTAGTCCGAAGTGAGTCATAAGTTTTCTAACTTCATTTTTTTTACCCTCAAAAACCGTTACTTGCAAATTATGATTCTTCGCCGTTCTCCGATCAGTTGTCATGATTTTTTCAAGATTTTCAAATCCGATTATCACTTTTCCATAGTGAATCCCATCAATTGTAACGCCAGCTCTCGCTCTTGCGACTATTTTATCAAATTTTTCGGGATTTAAAAATCCATGTGCACGAACGGAATAGACACGCTTTAAGTCACTCGATGGAAGCTCCATGAACCTCGCAAACTCTCCATCGTTTGTGAAAAGTAAAAGCCCTTCGGTGTTATAATCAAGCCTTCCAATTGCAATATAATTTTTATATTTTTTTGGCAACAAATCAAATACAGTGGCACGTCCGGATTCATCTTTTCTTGAGGTAACACAGCCTTTCGGTTTATTAAACATGATAATTTCCGTTTTGGGTGGATAAAACTTAAAAGACTTTTTGTCTATCATCAAAATGTCTCCAATCTTCACCATCTGTGAAAAATCTTCGACTATTTTAGAATTTAATATCACCTTCCCGCTTGAAATAAGCTCATCAGCTTCTCGTCTTGTCGCTATACCCAATCTTGAAATCGCCTGGTTTATTCTATACATAAATACTACACATTTTTAATTTCTGTAAGCTTTTTCTGAACTTCCCTTTTAAAAACTCCACAAATATCGGCTCCATCCTCAATTGATAAAGTTGAATATACAACGTCTCCAACGATTTTTGCCGTTGAGAAAATTTTAACAGTAACGGCAGAAATATTTCCATTTACAGTTCCTCTTATTTTCAAAATTCCACCCTTAATATTTCCATTAACAACGCCACTTTCTCTTACGGTTAGATTATCTATATCACAATCACCTTTTATTTCACCAATTATCTCAACATCTCCGTTTTTTGATGCAATATTTCCACTGATCGTAATGTTTTTTCCAATCAGAGAGATTGATTCTTCCTCGATGGATGCTATATTTTTTGCTTTCATATAATAAAAATAAAACTACCTATTAATTAACATAAACCCTCTTGGATTAATTGCAAGATTATTTATTCTAATTTCATAATGAAGGTGTGCACCGGTTGATTTTCCAGAATTTCCCTCGTTTCCTAGTAGAGAATTTGGATGAACAACTTGCCCAACATGAACATTGATTGCAGAAAGATGAGCGTACCTTGTTGACATTCCAAAGTCATGTGCAACATCAACGCACCAGCCATATCCACTAAACCACCCGGCTTTTGTAACCACGCCAGATCCGGTTGAAATTATACTCGTTCCATATTTTGCTACCAAATCCTGTCCTGAGTGAAAAGCTCTACGTCCATGAACAGGATCTCGCCTATATCCAAATGAACTTGAAAATCTCAAGACATTCTTTATTGGCATCCCAAGTGGCATTTTCACTATCATACTTTCAAGGTTTGATAAACTTTTTATAAAAGCGATATCACTATTTATATCTTTTTGTTTTAACTTTGCATAACTTTGAGACATTTTTTGAATCACGCCATTTGCACATATTTTATTCTTCAACCTTTTTAAGGTTGAACTTGTAGCTTTTTCGGATGAAGAAAATCGCTCAATAGCATCCTCAGCTTTTGCAAAAGCCTTTGAAAACCAAGATACATTTTCACAATCGGCAATATTTAAATGATCCAAAATTGAATATATATAATAGTATCTTTGGGCCAATATATCTCTTAAATTATCAATTTTTACAGTTAAGGTATTAACCAAAGACTTTATGCCATCTGGAGTGCTGCTATCAATAGATTTAAAATCTATATTTGACACAGAAGAAGGTGAGTTTTCTATTTCATTTGAAGTTTTTTTTTTAATCAGACCTTCTTCGATTTCAATTTTACCAACAAAAACCTCCGGTTCTTCATCCGATTTTATTTCAATTGATGTTTCAACATCATCACCATCTTCACTCTCAAGTAACCTTGCCTTTGAGACATTTTTTGGTGGATTGCTTAGCTTTTTGATTTTAGTAAAATACTCAGAAACTTCGTCCATGTATTGTATCATGTTTTTTATTTCACCCTTGGCAAACTCGGTATCTTGATTCATTTGGTCTATTTTTCGTTGTTTTTTGTCAACTTTTCCATATAAATTCAGCCCAAATGCAAAAAAAACTATAAAAACAAGTACAAAAAAAGCAACTATCGATGCCAAAACTATCTGATAACTCCTTGGAATATTAATCGTTTTCAAAGCCTTTTCCGAAGATATAATAATCTTTTTATCGGTAAACCAAGTATTGAAGAAGGTTTTAACTGTATAGCGAAAACTTGCCAATTCTAAAAAAAATTATATCACTATACTTAAAATCTTGTTTGGAATAAAAATCAACTTTTTAATTTCAAACCCATCTATATATTTCGCAATTCCCATATCTAAAGCTGCAGTTTCAAGACATTTTTCTTTGGTAAATCCATCCTTAATTACAATCTCACCACGAAGTTTTCCATTAATCTGCACTGCAACTACAAATTCATCTTCGATTATCATTTTTTCATCAAAACTTGGATATTTTGATAAGTCAAAATTTAAAATCTCTGCAATCTCCGATGTTAAATGCGGAATTATTGG
>CANDYN010000094.1 GCA_947424985.1 Rickettsiales bacterium
AAAAGATTTGGATAGATTCGTTGAAAATACCTTTCCAAAAGTGAAAGGTTTACCGTTTTTCACAATTTCAGGAAAGTTTGACGAAAGTTTGGATGAAATTTTGGACAATTGTATTGTTATGAACCAAATGTGGTCGAAACGGATAAATACAGCAAAGTTAAATGCTTTCTTGCGAAAAATTGCACTTGAAAATCCACCTTCGAGATATAAAGGGCACGAAGTTAAAATTAAATATTCAACTCAGGTTTCAACTCGTCCTATGCACGTTTGTATTTTTACAAATATTTTGGAAGGCGTAAATCCGACTTATCAGACTTTTTTGGAAAACGAAATTAGGAAAGAGTTTAAAATTTTCGGTGTTCCAATTCGGCTTACGATTAAAAAATCAGATAATCCATTTGCAAAAAAAGCTCAAGATGATAGAACAAAAACCCCTATTACAAATAGGTTTAAACGCGTTTTAAGTAAAAGCAGAAAAAAGAAAATATGAAAGTATTTGCAATTTTGACATTTTTGTTGATGTTTTTTACAGAAAGAGCTAGTTCTTATGCCGCTTTTTCATATGACACCAAAAGTGGAGATGTTATTTTTGCAAAAAATGAACTTGAAAAAATTTATCCTGCATCTTTAACAAAAATAATGACAATTTATCTTGCTATTGATGCGATTAAAGAAGGAAAATTTTCACTTTTTGATAAGGTTGAAATTCCGTATGCAGCGCAGATGCAGCCCAAAACAAGTGCAAATTTAAGATTTGGTGATAAAATTTCGATTAAAGATTTAATAATGCTCGTAGGTGGAACCTCGGCAAATGATGCCGCATATACACTTGCTTATCATGTTGGTGGAGAAAATGTTGGAAACTTTATATTGATGATGAATCAAAAAGCTCTTGAGATCGGCATGCAAAGCACACACTTTACGAATCCAAATGGCTTGCATGATAGTGATCAGTATTCAAGTGCGCGCGATCTTGCTATTTTAATGCAAAGTTTTGTTAAAAACCATTCCGGATATTTGGGCGGCATTAATTCCAATAATTTTTTCTTGCATGGAAAATATTATCAATCGCGAAATCCGATTGGACGGGAATATAAGTGTATAAAGGCGCATAAAACTGGCTTTACAAATGCTTCCGGATATAATATTATGTCGTATTCTTTGTGTGGAAAATATAGCTTTGTTTCAAATGTAATCGGACTTAAAACTTCAGCACAGAGGAACGATTATTTTGCTCAAGTTCTGAATTATACAACGCAAAAATTGTCAAATGAAATATATAAAAATGACCGTAGTTTTTATATGCAAAATGAGCAGGATGCTGTGTTTTTTGCATCAAGTTTTTTCGTTTCAATCGGATTTTTACCCCTTGGAATAAAAAATAGGAGCATATTGTCGATACAAGATTCTCTGAGCAATATATATAATGATTATTTATCAGAACATTTTGGGAATTTTGTTAGATCTTTTGAGCCATTTCCAAAGTTTTCTTGATTTTTATGTTGTTTAAAATAGGGCAAGTTGCAAAATTAGTTGGAGTTCAGACCCATACAATACGTTTTTGGGAAAGTCATTTTCCGCATATTTTATCAAAAAATGAAAAAACAAAAACACGATATTATGATTCTTTTTGCGTTTCCGAGTTTATAAAAATTAAAAATTTAATGCAAGAAGGTGGAATGAAAATTAGCGGCATTGTAAAGCTTGTTGAGGATGGTGAAATACAGCTAAAAAGAGCAATGAAGATTTCAAATAATGCAAAAAAAATGATAAAAATTGAAACAATAATTTCAAATACGGTGCAGGTTCAATCTATGCAAAAAGAATATAATAAGCGAATTAAAAAAAATATATTGGAGCAGACATCAGGTTTAAAGAAGGTTTTAAAGGGTATATTGAATAAATCATGAAGTGCGTAGTTTTAGTAATATTTTTATATTTTTCTGGTGTAAATTTTGCCCTCTGTGATGATGAAATACAAAAATTTGTATCTCTTAAGGGGAGGCAGGTAAATTTAAGAAATGGTCCGGGAGATGAATATAAAATCATAAGAGTTTACGATAAAACAAAAATGCCTCTTGCGATTTTACATCGGGTTGACAATTGGTATATGGTTTCTGATTACAAAGAAAACATAGGCTGGGTAAGGGTAAATTTGGCAAATTCAAGTATAAAAAGCAGGACAGTTATTTTTAAAACACAGCAAGATTTGTGTCGCTTTCCAAGTCGAGATAATTGCGTGAAAATAGGTAGGGCAAATAAAGATGAGGTTGGAATTTTGCATAAGTGCAATGGGCGATTTTGTCGGATTAAATTTGTCGAAAAAAATATCTCCGGCTGGGTTGACCAAAGGCAAATTTGGGGAGTTTTGAAAGACGAAATTTTGTGATATGGTTTTAATTTGCGGACTTGGAAATTTCGGAAAAGAATATGAAAATACGAGACATAACGCAGGCTTTATGGCTCTTGACTTTCTTTTTAATAAATACGGCAAGGGAAATTTTTTGAAAAAGTTTGATGGACTAATTGCAGACGGTGAAATATTAAATGAAAAGATAATTTTTGCAAAACCCGAGACGTATATGAATTTATCCGGAATTTGTATCGGAAAAATTTGTAAATTTTACAAAATAAAACCTGAAAATGTTATAGTGATTCACGATGAGCTTGATATTCCACTTGGTAAAATAAAGGTTAAACAAGGCGGTGGAAATGCAGGACATAACGGCTTAAAATCGATAGATTCACATCTGGGGAAGGATTATTTTAGAATTAGAATTGGAATTTCAAGACCAGATAACGATTTTGATGTTTCGGATTGGGTTTTATCAAAATTTTCAAAACAGGAACTATCTGAGGTTAACTGGGTTGTTTCTGATATAGAAAACGAGGTTTTAAAAATAATACAAGAAATAAAAGCAAGACCCACGAATGAGCCTTGCTAGCTTTGTTATTTTCCGTAAGCAGTTTCACAGTATTTTGTGAACAATATATACGTTGTAAAATTAGAATGTATATAATCTATATTTTTAATTCCAGCTTCTTTCGATGCTTTTAATATATTTATATTATCGTGAAATCCAACGACTGGAGCAAACCAAAAAGGAGCGTATGCACAAGCAGTTGCACTTTTTAAATTCGGATTCAGCATTTCAGACACATCTGATGTTGGTTTTATATAAGCAGGAGCTTTTAGTGAACAAGATTGTAGTAAAATTGCCATGAATAAGATAAAAATAGCTTTCATAAGAAATAAAAAATAACCTATTAAGTATCACGTAAAAAAAGCTAAAGTCAAATTAAACTTTTAAAATTTCAGCTGATTTTGCTTTTAAAGCTTCATCAAGTTTTTTTGTAAAGGAATCTATTGACTTTTGCACCTC
>CANDYN010000095.1 GCA_947424985.1 Rickettsiales bacterium
AAGAAATAGCGGATATGATTAGACAAAAGGAATATGCTGCGGAAAGGCAAAATATAGCGGAAAATGATACAAATCATGATGGTATTGTTGATGACAACGATGTTGATCTTGCTGCGGGAAAAAAAGATACAAATCACGATGGATTTATAACGCCAGAGGATGAGAAAGATGGAGAAATAGAGCAAGACAAAGAAAACTGGGTGGATCTTTTGGAAGAAGAGCAAGGGCCAGGTGAGCCTGTAGTAGAGAAAAATGAGGAAATGACGGAAGAGCAAAAAAAGGAACAAGATGAAGCTATAGATGAAGTGTTTGGTGATCTTGTGAGGGGTGTACTGAGTATGCCAGGGAATGCTGAAGCTTTTGTGAATGTGATATCAAAAGAAATTGCTGTAGTGGAAAACATAATCGGTGAGGCATTGGATACATTATCTGGTAATCAAGACGAGGCCACTAATATTGAGGCCCCTGTTGCACCAAAGGAGCAGCACAATGATAATTCGTATTATAAAACTCATGACCCATATCACCAGGATCCGTATAAAGAAGAGTATCACAGGAAAGATGAAGGGCAGCAGCAATCAATAGACTCAAAAAGACAAGAGATTAATGCAGAGGCAGCAGGAGATTTAAAGGAGGGTTTCAGGGGAGCGGAGATAGAAAGGGAGGCAAGAAAAAATCATCCAGCTCAACCTGTTGAACAAGGGCAGCAAGGAGAAATACTCTCTAGATAAGGATTTTATTTGCAATTTAAAATTCCACTGTTATTTATAACTAAAATGCGATTTTTTTTATGCAAGAAAATAAAATAAAAACCTTGTTAATTGCCAATCGTGGTGAGATAGCGGTGCGGATTATACAAACCGCAAAAAGGCTTGGAATTAAGACTGTTGCTGTATATTCAGACGTTGATGCGAATGCAAAATTTGTAAATATGGCGGATGTTTCTGTTTCACTTGGTGGACTTACGTCGAGGGAAAGTTATTTGATTATTGACAAAATAATTGACGCATGTAAAAAAACAAATGCCGATGCCGTTCACCCGGGTTATGGATTTTTATCGGAAAATCATGAATTTGTTACAAGATGTGAAAAAGAAGGGATAATTTTCGTTGGTCCATCGGTTAAATCGATGCAAATGATGGGAGATAAAATTACATCAAAAGAAACGGCAAAAAAAGCAGGAGTAAGCGTTGTTCCGGGTTTTTTGGGAACAATTGAAACAAGAGATGGGGCTGAAAAAGTCGCATCGGATATTGGTTTTCCAATTATAATCAAAGCCTCGGCGGGCGGAGGAGGAAAGGGGATGAAGATAGTTTATGAAATGAGTGAGCTTCATTCCGCCGTTGAATCAGCAAAAAATGAAGCAAAAAACGCATTTGGAGATGATAGGCTTTTTATTGAAAAATATATTGAAAGACCACACCATATTGAGATTCAGCTTATTGCAGATAAATTTGGAAATGTTGTTTGTTTGGGTGAACGCGAGTGTTCAATCCAAAGGTTTAATCAAAAAGTTATTGAGGAGTCTCCTTCTCCTTCAGTTTTACCCGAAACGAGACAAAAGCTTTACGATCAATCTGTAAAACTTGCAAAGGAATGTGGATATTTTTCTGCTGGAACTATTGAATATATAATGGATGATACTCAAAATTTCTATTTCCTTGAGATGAACACAAGGTTACAAGTTGAGCATCCTGTAACTGAATATGTGACAAACAAAGACTTGGTTGAACTCATGATAAAAGTTGCGGAAGGGCATAAATTACCTTTTACGCAAGATGATATTGAGATTCGTGGATCATCGATCGAATGTAGAATTTGTGCTGAAGATCCATCAAGGGGGTTTATACCCTCTGTTGGAAGAATTTCATACTACAAAGAGCCCGAAGAAATACACAACGTAAAATTTAGAATTGATAGTGGAGTGATCGAAGGAAGTGAAATTTCTCCATATTACGATTCTATGATTGCCAAAGTTATTGTTCATGGAGATACTCGTAAAAACGCGATTGAGTCTATGAAAAAAGTTCTTGGAAATTTTGAGTTAGCTGGAATTTCAACAAATATGAATCTACTTGAGGATATTATCAGAAATCAAGATTTTGTAAATGGAAAGATTTCGACTTGGTTCATAAAAGATAAATATCCAAATGGGTTTAAGGATCTAAAATTAGCTGATGATGCAAAAATTTATATTGCAGCGACCATGGTAAAGATTTTCACAAAATCGGAAGAATATCAATGGACAACAAGTGGACAATATTCTCTTACACGCGATGAAAGCAAGGACTTGGTTGTAATTATCGGTGATGAGGAATATGATATCCGATATATCATTGAGAATGATAAAACTTCCATGATTGTAAAAAACGATAAAATCGATTTTGTTTCCAGTTATGAATTTGGCGATAAAATGGTTAAAATGTCGATTAACGGACATGAAAAATATGTTAAAATCTTAAAGCTTCAAAGTGATAATGCGATAATTAGTTGCGGTGGAATTGTTTCTTATGTAAATTTTTATCAAAAGCATATTGCAGAATATAGAAAATATATGCCGGCATTTGATTTGAATGCAAAAACAAAAGAATTATTATCACCAATTGCAGGTCTTATTGTTAAAACTTTGGTATCAGAGGGAGATGTCGTTCACGCTGGGCAAGAGCTTGTTGTAATCGAAGCTATGAAGATGGAAAATATTTTAAGGGCGGATTTTGATACGAAAATCAAGAAAGTTTGTTGTCAAAAAGGGCAAATGACTTCGGTTGGGACTATGCTCTTTGAATATGATAACACTGAGGATGTCAAGAAGTAGTTAAAATGAAAGTAGAGTTTATTAAAAGTGCAAATCATTATATTGATATTGAGCTTATTTCAAGCAAGGCGGAGGTTTGTTTTTTTGGACGTTCAAACGTTGGGAAGTCAAGTCTGATAAACTCGCTTTTTGGCAATGTTGCCTTTACTTCAAAAACTCCGGGGAAAACTGTAAGTCTGAATTTTTATTCTTATGGAAAGTTTACAATTACAGATTCACCCGGATATGGTTTTGCAAAAGGAGATATGGGAGACGCATGGGGAGTTTTGGCCTCTGATTATTTAAAATATCGCGAGAAACTAAAGATGTGCTTTGTTTTGATCGACTCTCGTCGTGGCTTGATGGAGGTTGATTTGGAAATGATAGATTTTATTGAACATAATAAGACAAAATATAC
>CANDYN010000096.1 GCA_947424985.1 Rickettsiales bacterium
GTTGCATCGGCAATTGCAAAAGGCACATTAATTATTTTTGCAATTGTTTGAGCAATTAGTGTTTTTCCTGTTCCTGTTGGACCTACGATTAAAATATTTGATTTTCCAACTTCAACATCTCTTAAGTCATGCGGAAGGCTTGACTCAAGTTTTTTAAAGTTTATCCTTTTATAGTGGTTATATACTGCGACGGAAATAGCTTTTTTTGCATCATCTTGTCCGATTATATATTGATCCAAGAACGCCTTAACTTCGTGTGGCTTTAAAAGATTGATTGCTTTTGCCCCTTCGTCAATTGACTGGACTTCTTCATTTACGATATTATGACATAGCTCAACGCATTCGTTACATATAAATACGTTTGGACCTGCAATTAATTTGGTAACATCTTTTTGACTTTTTCCACAAAAAGAACAATAAAGAACTGGAGGATTTGTTTTTTTATCTGTTTTATCAGGCATACATTTATCTAACTATTTTATCATTAAACTATCTCTATTTTCAACAACTTGATCAAGAAGACCGAACGCCATTGCCTCTTCCGCACTCATGAAATTGTCTCGATCCATTGCAGCTTCTATTTCCTTAAGTGAATGACCCGTATGCTTTGAATAAATATGGTTTAAGCGGCTTTTTGTTGCCAGCATTTCTTTTAAGTGTATTTCCATATCTGTCGCTTGTCCTTGATATCCGCCTGATGGTTGATGTATCATAATTCTTGCGTTTGGAAGGGCATATCTTTTACCTTTTGCACCTGAGGTTAGAATAAAAGATCCACATGAACAAGCTTGTCCCATGCAAATAGTTGCAACGTTTGGCTTGATAAATTGCATTGTATCATAAATTGCCATAGCTGAGGTAACAATTCCACCCGGCGAGTTTATATACATCCATATATCCGCATCAGGATTTTCTGCCTCCAGAAACAAAAGTTGTGCAACAATTGACGTTGACATATCGTCGTTAAATTGACCTGTTAGGAAAATTATTCTTTCTTTTAATAGTCTGGAGTATATATCGTAAGACCTTTCCCCTCTAACGGTTTTTTCAATTACCATTGGGATCAAGGTATTTGCTATTTCCATTTTATTGTGATTATCTGTCATCTCCTTCAAAAATACTAAAATCAAATGTTATTATAATGCTTTAAAATTAATAATCAAACATATTTTATAAATTTTATTTCTGATTATAAAAAACATCGTCAGTAATTGACATCATAAGAACATCAACATGGGAATTATTCTTATATCTTCGATATTTTGGCAATATTCCATCTTTTGTAAATCCATTTTTTTCAAGTACCCTGATTGACGCAATATTTACTTGTTCGAGCTGGGACTCAATTCTTACAACTCCCATGACATTAAAACAATATGCAATCGCTTTTTCAATCGCTTTTGTTACAATTCCTTGATTATGATATGAGCTATGAATATTATAAGAAAGTTCGCATTTCTGATTTGTTCTGTCCCACATAGGACAGCCGCAAGTTCCAATTGCAATATTATCACTTTTTCTTGCAATAAACCAGTATATGCTTTTCTTAAAGGCGTAAATATTTGAATAATGCCTTGCCTCGTCTTTTGCTCCTTCCATTCCATACGGAATGCAATCATCGGGAACAAACCTTAGGACCCTTGGATCATTATAAAGATGATACATAGACTCTATATCATTTTGTGTAACATTTGGTTGCCTTAAAACAAAGTTTTCATCAATTTCTATTATTGGAAATTTTGAATAAACTAATTGCTCGACTTCAAAGCCGGATTTTTTTTTCATATTATTCATCAATTAAATCGTCATAAACCAATTGTCCTTCTTGTTTTCCGCTTTCGAAAGATTTTTGCGATATATTTCTAAATAAAATAATTAATTTATTTATAAGTCCAAGTTCAATTCCAAGAATTGTTGCAATTTTCTTTTTTTTGTCATAGCTCATCTGCATTGGATTTTTAATTTCATCATGCGTCATCATTGACACAATTGAATCAATTGTGTTACATATTTTTCCATATTTATCGGTTTTTAGTTTAATATATTCTTTCAAATCCGGAAAGCTTGAAATGCTTATGTTTGATAAAATATCCGTATCTGAAGTTTTTTGCGTTGCTTTGTCGCCGGAAAATTCAATACTTGCGACAACTTTTTTCACAAAATCATTTGGATTAAACTTTTGTATATCAGCAATTGTTTCTCCATCACTATAAAAATATATTGGTTTTAATGATAGAATTTTGGTATTTATAACGCTTCCAAAATTTATAGATCCGTCAAATTTTGAGAAACAAACCCCGCTTATATGTAAATTTAGTTTTGCAATATTCATAAGCAAATCACTCGAGGATGCTCCGTGTATTGCATCGGCTAAAAATATTGTTTCATTAAAATCAAACCCTGAAGTAATTTGTAAAAGATTTCCTTGGTTAACGCTGTCTCCAATTGCAAAAGAATCAATAATTAAAATATTTGTTTTTGGGCATATAATTAAAATCTCAGACATTATTTGAAAAGGGCTTTTATATTCAAAGTCGCCAATTTCTATAAAGTTTACTCTTAGTTTTGAAGTGAGCAATTTTAATTGTTGTTGGGAGCCGTGCCTTGTTGTATCAATTGTTGCGATTGATACTTTATATCCTAGATCTGAATAATGCTTTGCGAGTTTTGCGCAAAAGCTTGTTTTTCCAACGCCGTAGTTTCCCGTAATTAAAATATTATTTTGTTCATATTCATTTATTTGCATTACAATTTCCTGTTTCCCAAAAATATCTTCCAAGATTTCAGTAAAAGCAGTTTTTATTATTTCAAACGTGTTAAATATTGTTGTTTTGCTGATTTTTTGTAAATTTTGAAGCTTTTTTTCAATTTTGTAAACTATGTCTTTTGCGACAATTTCTATTACTCCTTCTGATAATAGTTCGGTTTGTAAGGCAAAAAGGAAATCCTGAAGCGTTATTTGTTTTTCGCTTGAAAGCTTTGACAATGTTTTTTTATAAAGCGTTTTTAACAAAATAGGTAGAGATCCTTATTCTATAATTAAAAATAGAAAATATAAGTCAATAAAAAAATGTTGATTATTATTTATTTTTTTATCTAACTAAATTAGCCTAATTTGTACTATGAAATTATTTTTACAAAGCGATAGATCTGAAGAAATTTTAGATGTTAAGTCTTTATCGGT
>CANDYN010000097.1 GCA_947424985.1 Rickettsiales bacterium
CAAAATTAAAATCCCTTTTACCGACATCTTTTTAGCCAACAACCTCAACTCCCCCCATATACGAAACCAAAACTTTTGGAATATTTATCGATCCATCCTCGTTTTGATAGTTTTCAATTATTGCAACCATAGTTCGTCCGATTGCGAGACCTGTTCCATTTAGTGTGTGCAAATATCCTTTTTTATCTCCATCTTTATATCTTGCCATCATGCGTCTCGCTTGAAAATCACGCATATTTGAGCAAGACGAAATTTCACAATATCTGCCCTGCCCTGCAAGCCAAACCTCGATATCGTACGTTTTAGATGAAGAAAAGCCAGTATCACCTGAACATAAAAGCGAGATTCTGTAATGTAACTCTAGCTTTTGCAAGATGTTTTCGGCAGCGGCAAGCATTCTTTCGTGCTCTTCTTCAGATTTTTCAGGATGTACAATTGAAACAAGCTCAACTTTTGAAAATTGATGCTGCCTTATCATTCCCGTTACGTCTTTTCCAGCTGATCCGGCTTCAGATCTAAAGCATTGACTGTGACAACAAAATCTCATGGGAAGAGAATTTATATCGACAATTTCTGAATTAACGATGTTAGTAACCGGAACTTCGGACGTTGGAATTAAATACATTCCATCGGTTGTTTGATATCCATTGTCAAATTTTGGAAGCTGTCCGGTTCCATACATGGAATTTTCATTAACCATTACAGGAACTGATATTTCTTGATATCTGAAATCAGAAATATGCGTATCTAACATAAAATTCGCAAGCGCCCTTTCGAGTTTTGCAAGTCCATTTCTCAGAATTACAAAACGAGATCCAGAGATTTTTCTCGCATTTTCAAAATCCATCATTCCGCTTTTCTCTCCAATTTCATTATGCTCCTTTGGCTTAAAAGCAAAAATTGGCTTTTCTCCGTGAGTTTTTATTACGATATTTTCATCTTCCGTTGCTCCAATCGGAACTGAGCTTTGTAAAATATTTGGCAACATTTCAAGCTTTTGTTTCATAAAATCTTGACTCTCCGAATCTTGTTTTTCAAGACTTTCAAGCTCAAATTTAACTTCCTCGGAAAGCTTCATTACAATATTAATATCTCCAGCAATTTTCCCGGATTTAATCGAACCAATTTCTTTTGCAAGTTCATTTTTTCGAGATTGCAACTGCTGGGTCTTTGTCATAATTTCCCGTCTTTTTTCATCAAGCTGTATTAGCTCGTCAATATCAAATTTAAAATTTCTATTTTTCATGCTCTCAATCACGATTTCGCGGTTATTTTTTATGAAATTTATATCCAGCATATAGAAAAATATTGCAAAATTATTAAATAATAAAAAAAATAATTTACAATTAAAAAATTTACTTTATTGTACGTTTAATAATATTTTTTAAAATGGCAAAAGAAGAGGCAATAAAATTTACCGGAATTGTTACAAAAGCTGATCCAAGTGCTGTGTTTTGGGTAAAAGTTCCCGAGCTTGATGGAGAAGTACAGTGTAAATTATCTGGAAATGTAAGACGCAATAAAATAAAAATCGTAATTGGAGACAGAGTTGACGTTGGACTTCCTCCGTCCGATTTAGGAAAGGGAATAATAGTTTTTAGGCACTCGTCATAACAAATGGATATATTTTTTGAAAATTTTTTACACTTTTTATCTCTTTGTGTATTTGAAAATTTTTTCATACAAATATTTTCCTTATTCCCGCAGAATCTGACAATGCACACAAAAGTTTTGATGTTTTTCGGCGAATTGTTTGGACTTTTTTGCCTTTTTTTTATAGGCTTTTTATTTTCAATTTTTTGCAAAAAATTAAATATTTTGCAAAAAGAAGTTAATTATAAAGCCTTAAAATTTCCAATGTTTGCACTGTTTTCACCAATATTTTTGGTGTCCATGCCAACAGCGATTTTTGCTTTTTTTATTGGATATAAAAAGCACATGTTCGACTTCAAGAAAACGATTATTTTGATAATATTAATCAGATTTTTCTGTAATATTTTTGGACTTTATTTCTAAAAAATTACTTTCAAAATTCATTTTCCTCGAAAATTCTCCGGTTTTCTCAATAAAAATCTTAACCAATTTAATAGATTTATTTGAAAAAAAATCAAGCGCAATCTCAGGCCATTCAATTATTAATAGACTTTTTCCGAGCTCATCAAGCAATCCGATTTCAAACAATTCTTCTTTTGCCTCAACTCTGTATAAATCATAATGCAAAATGCCACCAAATAAAGATTTATACTCAGAAACAATGCTGAAAGTTGGACTTATAATTTCATTTTTATCGATATTTGTAAGACTTGAAATTAAACATTTTGAGAAAAAAGTCTTCCCTGCGCCAAGATCTCCAAAAAGTAATATACACGCATCTTTTGTGATTATTCTAGAAAATCTTTCCGCAAAACTTGACATTTCATCTTCGCTCATTATGATAAATTCAGACTTATATTTCATTTAGTGTCAAAAACATACAAAGAATCGGGACAAACACGCGCCAAAAGAACTGTTTTTGGCGTTATAAATGAATCAAATAATGAAAAAAAACAAAATTCAACAGAAAAAAACGTTTCAACAATTAGAAATGCTGCAAAAGGCGGATATGTTAAAAATAAAAAGCTAAAACCGTCATCAAAAGAGTGGCTAAAGCGACATTTAAGCGATAGATTCGTCGCACAAGCAAAAAAAGACGGATATATCTCCCGTGCAGCATACAAATTAATTGAGATCGATCAAAAATACAAAATTTTACAAAAAAATTCCATGAATATCTTGGACTTAGGATCATCTCCCGGAAGTTGGGCAGAAGTTATTTTAAAAGTATCAAAAAATATAAAAAAGCTGGTTTTAATCGATATTTTGGACTTACAAATAGACTTGGGTGATAAAGCTGTTTTTATCAAAGGGGATTTTACAGCAAAACCAATTCAAGATGCGATAAACTCTGAGTTTTCCGGCGAAATTGATTTAATTGTAAGCGACATCGCACCGAATATCAGCGGTGTTTCACAAGTCGACTCAGATCACATGATCGATATTATTGAAAGTATGATAATATTTCTTAATAAAAACCTAAGAAATGGTGGGGATTTTATTGCAAAAATTTTCCATAATTCGCTATCTGATGAAATCAAATCAAATCTAAA
>CANDYN010000098.1 GCA_947424985.1 Rickettsiales bacterium
ATTAAAATGCGGGAAATTTCAGATAAAATTTCATCTGAAAGTGCAATCATTCCGGAAATTCCCGTACCTCTATAGTTTTGATATTTTTGTGTATTTTGATCCAAAAAATCTCTTGTTGCAAGAAGGAAATTTGAAAAATTTGCTATTTTCTTTTTTGATAAAAATTTTACATATTTGATATAATTTTCTTCTATGTTTTCTGAATTTAAATTTGCTATTCCAAATTGTCCAAGCCAAAGATTTTTGTTTGAATTTGATATTCTTAGAAAAGCTTTAAAGGTTTGAAATTTATCAATAAATTCAGTCACATTTTGACCTAAATTAAAATGCTCTATAAAATCTATTAAAATAAAGCTTAAAACTTGTGGAAAATGTGATGTTTTTGCGTAAATTTTATCATGTTTTTTTGCAGAAAGGTTTGAGAAATTTTTAACATTTAGATCCGATAAAACGTTAATTAATTCATGATTGTGCTTATTTTTCTTATCAAGTATTATTGTTTTATTTTTAAATAATTCACCAAAAGAATTTGCAAATCCCGATTTCTCGGAACCGGCAATTGGATGAGTTAAATTCAAATTTTTCATTTTATATTTTTTGCGCAAAGAATTCGGATATTCTTTTACTGAGCCGAATTCTGCTATTATTTTTTTTTCATAGTTTTCATCTTTTTGTATTATTTTTAAAATTTTTGAATATTCTGAAATCGGAGTTGTTATAAATATAAAATCTGAGTTTTGCAATATTGATAAAACTTCAGTCAAGTCTGAAATTTTTGTTTGTTTTTTAAATATATTTGTATCATTTATTTCTTGTGATATTGAAAATAAATTATGTTTTCCATGCAAAGCTTTTGCTAAACTTCCACCAATTAAACCTGTTCCAATTATTGCAATATTTTTCATATAAAGTTAAGACTGGGATTTGATTTCCTGTTTTTGTCCAAATTGCATATATATTGAAAGTAATATCATTGCAAAGCCAAAAAAATTGATAATACTCCAGGTATAATCTTCAAATATTGTTGAAACCCAAATCGCGCCAACTGTATAAATTAGTGACGCATAATTTGCCTTTGCTGCGCCAAGTTTGTTGATTAGGTAATAAAGTGATATATATCCTAGACAGGATGCGATAATTATCAAATAAAGTAGAGATGAAATGTAATTTATTGAGAAATCAAAATCAATTTTATTTCCGGCAATTGCAGATGAAATCAGCGATATTACTCCGCCAACTATAAAGATATACGCCATAAAAACCAATATCTCCATTTTTGATTCCGATGTAGCTTTTCTCATTGCATAATATCCCGGGCAAACGACTATTGCCATTAAGATTGCAAGTGAAAAACCGATAAAATCTCCGATTAAATTTGAGCTAAATTGTAAAGTCGGATATATAAAAAGTATCAAACCCGCGGTTCCAATTAGCCCACTTTTTATAGTTTTTCTTGATGGCTTTTGTTTTATCATGAACGAATTAAAAAGCTCGTTCGATATTATTGCGAGAGAGGAAATTGCGGCAATCATGCCACTTGGAATATATTGCGAAGCTTTATATCCAAATGCAAAATTTAAAAATGCGTTACATAGGGCTGAAATTAGTATATATTTGTAATATTTTGGGTGAATTTTTAAACTATATCCAAGTTTTTTCGATATAAAAAAACATAGCACTCCAGCTGCAATAAATCTGTATGAAAGAGAGGTATAGATTGAGACACTAGATTGAGCCTGATGTTTTAAGGCAAACCAAGAGAAGGTCCAGGCAAAACAAATTCCGAAAAACGCCAGCAATATTTTTTTATTTTGCATTTTATTTTAACACATAACACATAATAAATTAAAAATAATAATAATCAATAGATTATATTGTTGTTTTGGTAAACACTTACATATTTTTGTGATATTTTTTCGCCAATTTTCAGATTTTCTTTTGTAATTTGGATAAAATTTTGGAAAATATTATCATTGCTATATATTTCTTGACTGTTTTCATTTAATACGACAAGACTCAGGTTTGAAAAACTCGAAATTCCATTCCAAAAATTGATAATTTGCATAAATTTCGGATAAATCTTGATAAAATAATCACCATTTTTTTGCATAAAAACTTCAAAATTTTGAATTAATTCTTGATATCTTTTTTGTAGCGTGAAAGTATGTTCAGTTGCATTGTTTATCGATTGATAATAGGTTTTTGGCGTTATAGATATTTCTTTTTCAAGATATGTACTTGGTACGGAAAAAGTTTTCATGCTTGATATCAAAATAAAGTTTTTATCGGTCAAATGTTCTTCGATTTTGGTTTGAAAACATCCACGTTGCAAATTGCTTATTTCATAAACTTTGTCATCTATAAAATTTGCAATTTTATATCTAATTATTTCATTGCCAATTAATGCAAAATTCTCGTTTTTACTTGGATTTTCTGGTAAATCTTTTAAAATAAAATCATCATTTAGAAGTATTGTAATTTTTGTTGTTTTATCAAAAAAATCTCTTGATATTTTGTTATTTTGTTCAAATTTTACGACTTTCCCGGTGATTGATTCTTGTTCGGAATTTAAAATAAATTCGTATAAGTTTTCGTCGTTTTTTAGATATAAATCAACGCCGTTCCAGCCGATGAAAGCTCCATTTATTCCACATGAAATATTGATTCTATTTTGTATAAAATTTGGATTTAAATGATTGGAAATTTGATGCAACAAAATCTCAGTATTTCCTGTTTTTATCGGTGTTTTGCTTGGTTCTTTTATTTCCCTTTCTAGCTCTTTTTTTGTTAAATTTATATTAAAATTTTGTCCAAAAATTGTTAGGAACTGACTATGAAAATTGAAAGAAATTTTGTCAATTTTTATATCAACAAAGTTACCACTGGAAATTTCAATTGAAATTACATCGGATATCGATAAAAAGCTGTAAGTGAGGGGTAAAGTTAGTTCATATTCATTTTCTTTTGATGATAAATTATAAAGTATTTTTCCGCATATAAAATGTGCATCGTTTTCGGTCATTGCAATTGGTAATTTTAAGCTATACTTTCTTTGTCCGTTGCTTTTTGCGAGCGCTGTATTTATTCGATA
>CANDYN010000099.1 GCA_947424985.1 Rickettsiales bacterium
GCAAATGATGTAATTTATTTACATAAACTACGAGATGAACTGTTTAAGATGCTTATGGACTCAGGGCGCCTTGAGCTTGCGCAAAAGTATTTTCTGTTTCTAAATACCATTTGCAAAGCTGACGTAAGTGGATTTGATGGATCTGGGTTGTTTTGTCATTAAGCACTTTTATAATTAGCAATTTGGGCTAGTTCACTAATTTTTTTACATTGCTATAAAAAAACCATAGATCAAAGAGGTTGATCTATGGTTGTGATGCCGACAAATATTTAAAGATGACTTACTGTTGCTGAAACTGGTTCTTAAATTGTTGTTTTTCTTTGTCCTTTTTCTCCTCATTTTTTTGAAAATTCTGTTGCTGCGTCACGTTACTTTGATTTTGCTGCTGCTGCTGTTGACCATAAGGACCGGACAGGGCGTTGATAATATTTTGATTCTGATAATTATTACTTTGCTGAGCATATTTACTACGTTTTTCATTAATCCACTCCTGCTCCTCTTGCTGGTGTTCTTGTATTTCATAGTATTGTGCAATGGATGCATAAACAACATTTTGTCTATCTTCTGGAAGACTATCAAGTTCAAAATTGCCCATAAATTCTTCCAAGTCTATTATAACCCCACCATTATAAAGCTCTTCAAATATTGGCTGAAGATTTTCACATGTTTGCAATGCCTGTGAGAACAATAGCAATGTAAGGGTGGGATTGTTTGTTGCAATAGTCCTTAACATGCCTACAATTTCTTCTGTTGTAATTGGAAGATTTGTACAGTATCCGAAATTTCCAGTCATAGCCATGTTAAGCACTTCAGGGCTAATTTTACTACATTCTTTGGCTTTATCTATAAGCTTTTCCTTGGTCCACTTAACCTGCTGTATTTGCTGAGGTTGCTGAGGTTGCTGCTGTTGTGCTAGCTTTTGTTGTATTGCCTCTTGAAGCCCAGGCCACTCTACTTCATTGCTCTTCATCCACTGCAATCTATCCAATGAAAGATTTTCAATTTTAAATGTTTCTGGTAAAAAACTTTTAGATAATGCATCATTGCCCGCTTTCTGAGCTTCACTTTCTCTATATCTAAGCCTCTCTAGTGCTTTGATTATCTTCTCATGACTACAATTTTGCAATATCTGTGAAACGCTGAGAAATCCGAAACCGCGAAATGCTCCCCCCTCTGCCACACTAGCCAAATGTGAATTAAGCTCTTTTAGTGGTAATGGTGGATCTTGAAACATTGGAGCGGTAGCGTGTGTAAACAGCTTAGGATCAATCCGACGGAGTGTTTTTGCATATTCTTCAAATAGTGTAGCACGAAGAGCAAAAATCCTCTTCTCTCCGGGAGTAGTATATAAATCCAAATCTGCGTCTTTGTATTGTTTTCCGTGCAATTTTTTGTATTGGTCTACAATTTGCTTTCCTACTCTCAACCAGGTATACGAAAGCATGCTTTGTTCTCCACCAAAGAATTGATATTGTTTTGTAGCATCATCAAAATTATTCTCGATTCTTGGAGTGAAATCAACCCCACCATCTCTAACATATTTTATTAAAAGCTTTAAATGTTCTTCGGTAATCAACTCCCCCTTACTAACCCTAAATATCTCCTTTCTCTGTTCAAGTGTTAAAAGTTCGAGTGCTTCTCGTGGCAGTTGTTGTTGCATAAAATAAGTAAAAATAACATTTTCGTTATATCACCACAAATTATATTTGTCAAGAATATTTCTTCACAAAACACTTGACAACCAAAAACACCGCAATTATATTTACAAAAATTTTGAAACAATGACTGACGTTGTAAAACTCGCGCAAAAATTGATACAATTTAATACAGTAACGCCAAAAGATGATGGGATTTTAGACTATTTATCGGGTTTTTTGGTGAAAACGGGATTTAAAAGTGATATAAAATTTTTTGGTGAAAATGAGGCCAAAACAGGAAATATTTATGCAAAATTTGGAAGCTCAGGCAGGAATTTTTGTTTTGCTGGTCATGTTGATGTTGTTCCTGTTGGTAATGAATCCAAGTGGCGCTTTTCTCCTTTTGAAGGGGCGATTGAAGATGGAATTTTATACGGACGCGGTGCGGTAGACATGAAAGGTGAAATTGCCGCTTTTATTATTGCTTGTAATAGATTTTTAGTTGATAATCCTAATTTTTCCGAGCAAATATCGATATTTCTAACGGGCGATGAGGAAGATACGGGTGAGCATGGACTCAAAGAAATGATAAAATATATATGTGATGAGCGAGGTGAGAAAATAGACGCCTGCGTCATTGGAGAGCCGACTTGTGAGAATGAAATGTGTGATTCAATAAAGGTCGGAAGGCGAGGGAGTGTAAATTTTGAAGTCGAATTTATTGGTCTTCAGGGGCATGTTGCGTATCAAGATTTGGTGAAAAACCCGATTACAACTCTTGGAAATGCAATTGTTCTTTTTAAGAATCATAAGTTTGACAACGGAAATGAGTTTTTTGAGCCAACAAATCTTGAATTTGTAAATGTAGAAACTGACAATTCAATGCGTGCGACAAATGTTGTTCCGTCGAGCGCAAAGGCTATGTTTAATATTCGTTATAACAATATTCAAACTGGTGAAAAGCTTGTTGATTTTGTAAAAAATACCCTTGAAATGGTTTGTGGAAAGGACGGGTTTAAGCTACGATATAAAATCTCAAATGACAGTTTTTTATTTGGTGAGACGGAAATTGCAAATATTGCTAAAAACGCGATATTAAAAAACACAAACCTAAAAAGTGTTTCACTTGATTGCAGGGGTGGAACAACTGATGGGCGACATATTATAAAATATTGTAAAAATACGGTTGAAGTCGGTCTTAATGCTTATATGGCACATAAAATTGATGAATGTGTTTCGATTGAAGATTTAAAATCGCTTGAGAGTATATATTACGAAATATTAAATTTATACTTTAATGCATAAAAAAATATTTTCCTCTTGACTCTAATTAATTTTCATTTTTAATAAAAATATGGACAGATGACCGAGCGGCTGAAGGTGCTTTCCTGCTAAGAAAGTGTACGGGTAAAACTGTACCGAGGGTTCGAATCCCTCTCTGTCCGCCA
>CANDYN010000100.1 GCA_947424985.1 Rickettsiales bacterium
TCGTCGTTTATTACCCTCAAATTACCGAAATTCATAAATTTTGGATCGTAATAATCACCGAAAGAAAATGTGTGATAGCTTTTGAGCCATCCATGGTCAAAATACCCTCTTTCGTTACTTCTGCGTATTAAAATATTACTCATAAATTTATCTAACAATTACACTCATCATACTTACCGATCCCATTACAAAATCTTCCGCAAAAATTTCCGCTTTCCCATCTTCATCCTGAAGTCCTAAAATATAAATTAGCGGAATAAAATGTTCTGAGGTTGGAACGGACTCCCTTGCTCCATTTAGATTTTGATAATTTACAATCTTATCATGCTCTTTGCTTAGAATTGCAGATTTTATCGCATTATTAAATTCAATTGCCCAAGGGTAGGGGGCTTGCTCACCTCTCCATTTAGCCATTCTTAAATTATGTACAATATTTCCACTACCAAGAATCAGAACACCCTCTTTTCGTAATTGCTTTAATTTTCTTGCAAGCTCATAGTGTTCTTGAGGTGTTTTGTTTTTATCGATACTTAGTTGTAAAGTTGGGATGTCTGCTTTTGGATAAATATGCGTCAAGACAGACCAAGCGCCATGATCCAAACCCCAAGAGTCATCAGTTTTTATCTCTGGTACTAGTTCCTGAATATGATTTACGAGGTTAATGTCAGTGGTGGGATTATATTGAATATCGTATAGTTCTTTTGGAAATCCGTAAAAATCATGAATTGTTTTTGGTTTTTTATTGCTAGTGATTTTGGTGCCATTTGCTTGGTTCGAATTTTGATATTTTTTTAGCTTACTCGCCAAATTTTCGCTTTGCTCGGTTTCCCAATGAGCTGAAATTACAAGTATTGCCTTTGGTTTTGGAATTGACTTTACAATCTCAATCCAACTTGCTGTGTATTTATTATTTTCAATTGCATTCATCGGATTTCCATGTCCAATGAAAATTACCGGTGTTATCAAGGCTGCAATATTTTCCATAATTTTTTAAATAATGTCTGAAATTATTTCTTGCGTTTTTCCGATCACGGCTTTTTTGTCACTTACAATAACTATCGGTCTCTCAAGAAGTTTTGGGTTTTGAATAATGATGTCAATTAATTCTTCGTCTGAGAGCGTTTTGTGTGCCAAACCAAGATTGCGATATGTAATCCCTCTGCGTTTTATAATTTCAATTGGGTGAGACAGATTTAAAAGTTTCATCAAATGTAATATTTCTTCTTTCGTTAATCCGCTTTCGCAATATAGTATAATCTCGGGATTAAATCCTTTTGATCTCAAAAAACTTAAGCCCGCTTGCGACGTTGAGCATTTTGGATAGTGATACATTTTTATTTGCATATTTTTATAGTGCGATACTCTATGTTAGCCGTAAATAAAATAATTTGCAAGATACCTTTTGTTAATTGTATTATTTTTGTAATATACACATCGCAACGACATTTTCTTTTGTATCTGATATTGATATCTGTATTTTTATATCTGTACTTTTTCCACAAAAATTTGGTGTCTCGATATTGGTTTTGGTAATTTTTACAAGCGGCTCCCCGCTTTCTTTTTTGTCAATTTCGATATCTAAGAATGATAGCTTGCTGCCTATACCACAGCCAAGAGCTTTGGAAATTGCTTCTTTTGCCGCCCATTTTTTTGCTAAAAAATCTATATCTTTTTCGGAGTTTTGCAGTTTTTTTTGTTCACTTTCTGTTAAGATTCTATTGATAAATTTTATCCATTTTCCTTCATGAAATATAGCCTTTATACGGCTTTTTTCAATCAAATCAATTCCAATTCCAAGTACCATATTAAAAACAAATTAAAACTTTGAACAATTTCCCCATATCTTGCGTTAAACGCACAGTAGATTGGTTTATTTTATCGATTTCATCTTGATTTTGTGCATTTTTCTTGTATATTTCTGAAAGTTGAAAAAGTCCATTTTCATACAAAAAATCGCCTTGATTTTGTACTTCAGTTTTATTATTTTCTGCTATATCTGATGCTATTTTTTTATATATTTCAAAGTTAACGAGGTGAGTTATATCACATTCTGTTGGGTTTGTAAGTAGATCAACTTTTTTATGATTTTTTACCGCTTGGATTGTATTTTTTCCAGGATTATTTGTATATCCATAATCAATAAAAAGCAAGCCACCATCTAGATTTTTAATTGTTTTGCAGATAGTCCTGAAGTCATTTATTGCTTGTTTTGGAATCTCGATTATATTTGGAATATTTTTGCTTGAATAAAATTCATCTATATGTGATAAAATTTCATTCTTATCAAAGTTTTTACTGGCAATTTTGATTAGTTTTTCGCCATCTTTTTTCACAAAAATCTTTGTCCAATTTCTTCCATTTTTTACATATTGATCGACTGGATATGCATCGAGTAATTCGTTTGATATAAAAATCGTCGGTTTATTTTCAAGATTTATTTCGGAAAAATTTTCATGTATTTTGATTGCTTTGGGTAATTTTTCTTCCAAGCCTTTTCGGTTGAATTCTGATTGTTCAGCGGCAAAAAAATTTATATTTTTAGCATGAAATTTTGAAAAAATATCGTAAATACCGGAAATCAAAAGCCCGTTTCCAGAGCCGATTTCAACGATATTAATCGCTTTATTGTTCCACTTTGTATTAACTTTATCTAGCAAGAAAAATCCGATACAGTCTGAGAAAATCGACGATATTTGTGGTGATGTTATAAAATGTCCGCATTTCCCAAATGCATTTTGGGAGGTATAAAAACCGAGCTTTCCATATAAACAAAATGCTATGTAATCGGACATAGAAACGATGTTGTTGTTTTGGTTAAAAAAATCGTTAATTTTACTCATTTTTGACATATTTGTGTATATTAACTTGCTTAAGAAAATTTATTACATCTTTTTTAATTAAAATGCGGGAAATTTCAGATAAAATTTCATCTGAAAGTGCAATCATTCCGGAAATTCCCGTACCTCTATAGTTTTGATATTTTTGTGTATTTTGATCCAAAAAATCTCTTGTTGCAAGAAGGAAATTTGAAAAAT